>JAXIPH010000304.1:0-9646 GCA_045403035.1 Thermoleophilia bacterium
GTGGCGGGCTTCGTGATCCAGGGCGGCGACCCCACCGGCACCGGCTCGGGGGACGCCGGCTACGCTTTCGACGACGAGCTGCCGGACGACGGCTACCCGACCGGATCGGTCGCCATGGCCAACTCGGGGCCCAACACCAACGGCTCCCAGTTCTTCATCGTCACCGGCGACGGATCGCTGCTGCCGAACGACTACAGCCGCTTCGGGCAGGTCACCTCGGGGCTCGACGTCGCGCAGCGCATCGAGGGCTTCGCCGACCCCGACGCCGACCCGGGCGACCCGGCGACCCAGAAGCCGACCCAGCCGATCTACATCTACAAGGTGACGATCACCGAGAGCTGAGCGGCGCCCGGCCCCCGGCGCCTACTCCGACCAATCCCCCTCGACCACCGGCGGGCCGTGGCGGTTGAGCAGCTCGGCCGGCACCAGGAACCGGCGCTCACCGGGCGAGCCCCCCTCGACGTAGCCCTCGACGAGGTCCTCGGGGACGTCCACGGAGAACAGCACGCTCGAGCTGTCCGAGAGGTCGGTGGCGGGCGGGCGGTCGGTGACCCACACGCCGGTGCGCGCGTCCTCCGTGGGGCCGTCTCGGAAGCCCGCCTCCCGGATGGCGAGGGCCTCGTCGTAGTCGCTTGCGTGGAACACGCGAAGCGGGGGCCGCTCCGAGGCGAGGGGCGGACGGGTGTCGAGCGAGGTCTCCGCGCTCTCGTGCTCGAGGTCCACGACGACATGGGTGATCGGCTTGTCGTACCGCTCGCGCGCCCTCCGGACGACCTGGCGCTCGAGCCAGTTGGAGTGGCTCGGCGGGTGGGTCGAGATGATCACCTCGTCCGGATCGTAGATGCGCAGGGCGTCGTCGAGGGCCTGCAGCGGATCGGCGTCGCCCAGATGCCCGCGGGCCGAGAGCCCGGCCGCCGTGAAGGCGCTCACCGACGCGTCGAGGCGGGCGACCGCCTCGGCCTGTCGCCGCTCGATGTCGGACGCCAGCCAGTGCTCCAGCCGCGAGCGGGCGAGCGCGGGGGCGACGACGAGCACCTCTCCCCCGGCTCCGGCCCGGTAGAGAACCTCGTCGACGACGGCCCGGCCGGCGCACGTCTCGTTTGCGATCACGAGGATGCGTCGCGGGCTCCCCCCGGATCCGGACGGCGCGCGCATGGCCCAAGACTGCCAAACGATTCGGGCCGGCGCCAGGGCGACGGGCGCGCGCCCGCCGGGTAGGTTTTACGAGTGGCCCGAGCACAATCCGTCGACGACTACCTCGAGGCGATCTACTTCCTCGCGTTCCCGGTGGGTGAGTACGGCCCTGTGGTGAAGGAGGGGCCGGCGCCCGCCGCCCGCGTGGCGGAGATGCTGCACGTCACGCCGCCGACCGCGAGCGAGATGATGAAGCGGCTCGAAGCGGACGGCCTCATCGAGCGCGGCCCGCGCAAGCGTCCGCTGCTCACCGAGCGCGGACGCGTCGAGGCCGAGCGGATCGTGCGCAACCACCGCATCATCGAGCGGTTCCTGACCGACTTCATGGGCTACTCGGCGGCCGAGTCGCACGTCCACGCCGACGAGATGGGCGACGCGTTCAGCGACGAGATGGTCGAGCGGCTGGACACCCAGCTCGGCCACCCCGACCGCTGTCCGCACGGGTGGCCGGTGGACCCGTCACAGGAGCAGGAGGAGAACCGGGCGCTGCGCTCCCTGGCGCAGATCGAGTCGGGGTTCGTCCGCATCGTGCGCCTGGCCGAGCATGACGGCGATCTGCTCCACTGGTTCTACGAGCAGAACCTGGTGCCCGGCACCGACCTCGAGGTGCGGCGGGTCGACGCCGCGGCGGGACAGCTCACCGTCGCCATCGACGGCGAGGAGCGGGCGATCGGCGAGCGCGCCGCCGCCGGCCTGTACGTCCTGCCCGCCTGACCCAGCGTCAGCCGGCCTAAATCACCCGGGCCGGCGGACGCCAAGTGCGACCTGCCAGCCGCACTTGCGGACGTCGGGCACCGCCTTCGATCACTGAGCGGGGCGGGCCCGCCGAAAAAGCCCAGACCACCCTTCACCCACCGTGGTCTCGCCGCAGACGGTAAGGTTGACCGAATGTCGGGCGTCTCGTCGATCGACCGTGACCGCATCGGGGGGCCGTCCCTCGGCCGCTGAGGCCGTCACGGTCACGGGCCTCACCAAGGCCTTCGGCGCCACCCCGGTCCTGCGCGGCGTGGACCTGACGGTCCCGGCCGGCGCGCTGGTGGCCCTGCTGGGGCCCAGCGGGTGCGGAAAGACCACCCTCCTACGGGCGATCGCGGGCCTGGAGCGTCCCGACTCGGGCGAGGTCCGCGTGGGCGACCGGGTGCTGAGCGGGCCGGGGGTCGCGGTGCCGCCGGAGCGGCGCCGGATCGGGATGGTCTTCCAGGACCCCGCGCTCTTCCCCCACATGAACGTGGCGCGCAACGTGGGGTACGGCCTGTCGCGCCGGGATGCCGATCGCGCCGGGCGGGTGGCCCGGGCGCTCGAGCTTGTGGGCCTGGAGGGGTACGACCAGCGGTTGCCCTCCACCCTGTCCGGGGGCCAGCAGCAGCGGGTGGCCCTGGCGCGGGCGCTCGCGCCGCGACCGTCGGTGATCCTGCTCGACGAGCCCTTCTCCAACCTGGACGCGCCGCTGCGCGCCGAGCTGCGCCTGGAGGTGCTCCGGGTGCTGGCCGGCACGGACATGACCGCCCTCTTCGTGACCCACGACCAGGAGGAGGCCTTCCTGGTGGGGGACGAGGTCGCGGTGATCGGGTCCGGGTGCGTGGCGCAGCAGGGATCCCCGACCGAGCTCTACGAGCTGCCCGCCAGCCGCGAGGTCGCCGAGTTCATCGGCGACGCGAACTTCCTGCCGGGCCAGGCGACCGGGCGCTGGGCGTCCACTCCCGTGGGGGAGATCCCCCTCCACGCCGACGCGGAGGGGCCCGTCGAGGTGATGGTCCGACCCGAGCGGCTGCGCGCCTGGGCGGGCGACGAGGGGACCGTCGAGGCGACCGAGTACTACGGCCACGACGCGGTCTACCGGGTGCTCCTGGACGAGGGCTGCGTCCTGCGGGCCCGGATCATCGGGCCCCCGGTGTTCGGCTCTGGAGACCGCGTGGCGGTGGACTTCACGGGCCCCCCCACCATGGCCTACGCCGCGCCCCCGGCACCGCTCACGTCCTCCGTGGCCCGGAGCTGAGCGCGCCGAGCTGCGACCTGCTGGTGCTGGGGGCGGGCCCGGCGGGCCTGGGCGCCGCCTACCGCGCGGCCACCGCGGGCCACCGTGTGACGCTGCTCGAGCGGGCCGCCTTCGTGGGCGGCGCGGCGGCCAGCCGCGAGGTGGCCGGCGTCCGCGTGGATCTGGGGAGCCACCGCCTGCACCCGTCCATCGAGCCGCGGATCCTTGCCGAGCTCCAGGGGCTGCTGGGGGACGACCTGCAGGTGCGACCCCGGCACGGGCGCATCCGCCTCGGCGGACGCTGGATCGCCTTCCCCCTGCGCCCGCTGGACCTCCTGCGGCGCCTGCCCCCCGGCATGACGGCCGGCGCGCTGCGCGACGCCGCCCTGGGCCCGCTGCGGCGCCCGAGGGCGGACACCTTCTCGGAGGTGCTGCGGGCGGCGCTCGGGCCCACCCTCTGCGAGCGGTTCTACTTCCCCTACGCGCGCAAGATCTGGGGGGTCGATCCCTCGGAGCTCTCCGGCGAGCAGGCCCGCCGCCGCGTGGGCGCGCGCTCCCCCGGGCGCGTGGTGGCCCGCGCGCTGAGGCGAGGAGCCCCGGGCAAGCGCTCGTTCCTCTATCCGCGCCGCGGCTACGGGCAGATCTGGGAGGCGCTCGCCGAGGCCGGTGTGCGGGCCGGGGTGGACCTGGTTCTGGGGAGCTCGGTGACGACCCTCTCCCTCTCCTCCGGCGGCGCGGTCGCCGGCCTGTCAGACGGCCGGACCATCGCGGCGGGGAGGGTCTGGTCGACCATCCCCCTCACCGCGCTGGCGCGGATGACCTCGCCCCCCGCGCCGGCCGGCGCCCTCGCCGCCGCCGACGCGCTGCGCTTCCGCGCCATGACGCTCGCCTACCTCGTGGTGGAGCGGCCCCGCTACACGGAGTTCGACGCCCACTACCTGCCCGCCGGCGCCACCCCGGTCACGCGGGTCTCCGAGCCGAAGAACTACCGCGACGGCGACGATCCGCCGGGCCGCACGGTGCTGTGCGCCGAGATCCCGTGCGACAGCGGCGACGAGATCTGGCGGGCGGACGCCCTCGAGCTCGGCCGCCTGGTGGCCGACGGGCTGGTCGAGGCCGGGCTTCCCCATCCGCGCCCGGTGGAGGTGGAGGTGCGGCGACTGGAGAACGCCTACCCCATCCTGCGGGCCGGCTTCGAGGGCCCGCTCGCGGCCCTCGATGGCTGGGCCGCCGCGCAGCCCTCGCTCCTCACCCTGGGCCGGCAGGGCCTCTTCGTCCACGATAACGCCCACCACGCCCTGGCCATGGCCTGGGCCGCCGCCGACTGCCTAGGACGCGACGGCTCCTTCGACGCCCTGGGCTGGGCCGCCGCGCGCGAGCGCTTCGCCGCGCACGTCGTGGAGGACTGAGCCGGCGTTCAGCTCCCGGTGGACCGCGGGGAGCACCCGCCGCAGGTACGGGCCCAGGCGCACGAACGAGGTGCCGTGCTCGCGGAACCGGTAGCTGATCGGGACCTCGGCGTAGACGTAGCCCTTGTCCAGCAGGTCGAGCGTGAGGACCTGGGCGTAGTTGAAGTCGTGCACGATCTCGGCGTCGGCGGCCGCCGCGGCCGACAGGGCCCGGTAGCCGCTCTGCCCGTCGGCCAGCCGGCGGCGCGCCACTCGGGACAGGATCCAGGTGAGCACGCGGTTGCCCAGGCGCCGGTGCAGGCGCATGTGCGCGATGCGGCCGTCGAAGCGTGAGCCCACGACGTAGTCGGCGCGCCCCTCCAGGATCGGGGCGACCATCGTCTCGAGCTCCTCGGGCGCGTACTCGCCGTCAGCGTCGCAGAAGGCCACGGCCGCGGCGTCCCGGGCGACGCCCTCGGCCAGGCCGCGCCGGACGGCCGCCCCCAACCCCCGGTTGACCCCCATGCGCACGACCTCGGCCCCCGCCCGCGCGGCCTCGGCCGCGGTGCGGTCGTCCGAGCCGTCGTCGACCACGAGCACGCGCACGGGCCGGCCGCGCACGCTCGCGGGAGCGCGGGCCACCACGGCGGCCACCGTGGCCTCCTCGTCGTGGGCGGGCAGCAGCAGCACCACGGGCGCGGTCGGGTCGGAGGGGGCGACCGGGACCAAGCCGCCGCCGGTTGCAAGCGGCATGGATGCCGCGGCAGGCCCCCCAGGAGTCGTTCCGGCGGCGGCGTTTGAGTCACAGACGCGCCGGGGGAGGCGCAGGCGGCCCACCAGGCTCGGCGCGGGCCACCCGACCGCCACCGCGCCCATCACGAGGGCGTAGGCCGTCTTCAGCGCGTGGGCGGCAACCGCGGTGGCCAGGGCGGCGCCCGGGTCGGCGCCCAAGGCCACCAGGGACGCGGTTGCGGCGGCCTCGTAGGTGCCCACACCGCCGGGGGTGATCGCCACGACCTGGGCCGCGATCGTCACGGCCGTGACCAATGCCGCGTCCCGCGGGGAGAGGTCGATGCCCGCCCAGCCGGCGCAGCTCCAGACCAGCACGCTCTCGAGCAGCCACGCCACGGTCGCGCCCGGCAGGGCCAGCACGAGCCACCCGCGTCGCCCGTTCCCGGCGCGGCGCACGATGCGCGCCGTCCAGACCGCGGCGGCGACCAGCAGCAGGCCCGCGACGACCGCCAGCGGGATCCGTGCTCCCCCCACCAGCTTCTCGGCGACCTCGGGCCCGAGGAGGGCCGCGAGGGCCACGACCGCGAGGATGTCGGCGGCGCGCAGGAGGACCGTGGAGGCGGTGGCCGCGGCGACCGGGACGCGCGCGCGGCGCACCACGCTCACCACCCGCAGCGGCTCCCCCAGGCGCAGGGGCAGGAGGTGGTTCCCCGCCAGCGACACGTGCAGGGCCGCGAGCGACTGGCCGAAGCTGAGCCCCGGGAGAGCCCGGCACCAGAGCCCCGCCCGCAGCACGAAGGCCAGCGCGTAGGCCCCCAGGGCGATGATCAGCCCTCGGGGATCGTGCGCGGCGGCGGCGGCCGTGTCGCCGAGCGCATCCAGATCCAGCGAGTGGACGATGTACGCGACGGCGCACGCGAGAGCCAGGACCGCCACCGCCGTCAGCGCCGGCCTCGCCAGACCCGAGGTCTTTTGGTAGGTGGACCTTATATTCAACGGCGGTTGACCTTACACTCTGCGCCGCCGCGCGGCGGCGCGACAAAGGCGACCCGGGAGGCGCGAGGTGGGGGTGCGCGGGGGCACGATCGCGGCGCGGGCTCGCGTGAGGCGGGCGCTCACCCTGCGCACCGCGCTCGTCCTGGTCGCGCTCATCGCCTTCGCCGCATCCGCGGCGGGAATCGATGTCCGCGGATCGCACCTCGCCCAGACGACCGGCGACGAGCCGCATTACCTGCTCAGCGCCATCAGCCTGGGCGAGGATGGCGACCTCGACGTGAGCGACGAGATCGGCCGCCTCGCGTACCGGCCCTTCCACGAGGTGGAGATCCTCGCGCAGGCCGAGAATCGTGGCGACGGCCGGCTCATCGAGCCCCACGACCCCCTGCTGCCGGCCATCCTGGCCGTCCCGATGGTCCTGGGCGGCTGGGTGCTCGCCAAGCTCGTCCTGGCCGCCTTCGCCGCAGCCCTGGCGGCCGTCAGCCTCTGGACCGCGGTTCGCCGCCTGGCCGTGCCCCTGCGACCCGCCACCGCGGTCGTCGCGGTGCTCTCCGCCACGGCGCCGCTCGCGGTGTACGGCTCGGAGGTCTATCCGGAGCTGCCCGCGGCGCTCGCCGTGGCGATGGCGCTCGCGGCGCTCCTTGGCCCCCTCGGCCGCGGCGGCCTGTGGGCGCTCGGGGTCGCCGTCATCGCGCTGCCGTGGCTATCGGTGAAGTACACGCCGGTGGCCCTGCTGCTCGCCGCCGTCGGCCTGTGGATGCTGTGGCGGTCCGGGCGGACGCGCACGGCGGGCGTCCTTCTGGCAGCCCTCGCGGCCGCCGCACTCGCCCACGCGGCGGCCCACCTGGCGCTCTACGACGGCCTCACCCCCTACGCCACCGGCTCCCACTTCTCGGGCGGCGAGCTGACCGTGGTCGGCGACGATCCCCACTACCTGGGGCGCAGCCGGCGGCTGGTGGGGCTGATGGTGGACCGCGACTTCGGCCTGGCGGCGTGGCAGCCGGCGTGGTTGCTGCTGGTGCCCGCCGTCGCCGCGCTCGCCGCTCGCCGCCCACGCGGCGCGTGGGCGCTCGGCCTGACGCTCCTGGCGGGGTGGCTGATGGCGACCTTCGTGGCGCTCACCATGCAGGGCTGGTGGTTCCCCGGGCGCCAGCTCGTCGTGGTGCTGCCCGCCGCGGTGCTCGCCATCGCGTGGTGGGCCGGCGGCGGTCCGCGGCGGCTGGCCGCGGTGCTGTCCCTGGGCGCCGTCGGCCTGTTCACCTACGCCTGGCTGCTGGTCGAGGGGCTGTCCGGCCGGGTGACGTGGGCCGCGGACCTCCAGACCACGATCAACCCGCTCTACCGCGGCTGGCGCTACGCGCTGCCCGACTACCTGCACGTCACGGCGGGCACCTGGCTGCTGCACGGCGCGTGGCTGGCGGCGGGGCTGGCCGTGGCCGCGGTGACCTACGCACGCGAGCGGACCGCCCGCGTCCCACGGGGCCTCCATGCTCCCGCCTGACCAGGGGCCCGGAACGGCACGGCCGAGCGCGGTCGTGACCGGCTGCGCGGGGTTCATCGGCTCCACGCTGTGCGAGGCGCTGGTGGCCGAGGGATGGCGGGTGCGCGGCGTCGACGCGTTCACCGACACCTACGACCGCGACGAGAAGGATGCGAACCTCGAGACCCTGCGCCACGAGCCGCGGTTCGACCTGGTCGAGGTGGACCTGGCGCGCGAGACGCTTCGCGGCCTGCTGGCCGACGGGCCGCCGGTGGTGCACCTGGCCGGCCGCCCCGGGGTGCGCTCGAGCTTCGGCGGGGGCGTCCCGGCCACGGTGCGCGACAACCTGATCGCCACCCACCGGCTCCTGGCCGCCGCCCGCGAGGCCCGCGTGCCCCGCGTGGTGTGGGCCTCCTCCTCGTCGGTCTACGGAAACGTCAGCGGGGCGCCCGCCCGTGAGGAGCGCCCCCTCGGCCCCGCGCCCTCGCCCTACGCCGCCACCAAGCGCGCCTGCGAGGGGCTCGCTCAGCTCGCCCGGGACCGCGGCCTCGAGACGACCGGCCTTCGCCTGTTCACGGTCTACGGACCGCGCCAGCGCCCGGACATGGCCCTGCGCCGCATGTGCGAGGCGCTCTCGGGCGGGCCCGGGTTCCCCCTCCACGGCGACGGCTTTCAAACCCGCGACCTGACCCACGTGGACGACGTGGTCGAGGCCATCCGGAGGGCGCTGGCGGCGCCGTCCGTGGCTGCGCTCTACAACGTGGGCGGGGGCCGCCCGACCAGCCTGGCCGAGACGATCGCGCTGCTCGAGGTGATCGCCGGTCGGCGCATGCCGGTGAGGACCGCCGGCCCGGCCGCGGGCGACGTGGCGAGGACGGCCGCCGACACCTCGCGGGCCCGGCGCGAGCTGGGATGGAGCCCACGGGTGCACCTGGTGCGGGGGCTCGCGGCGCAGCTGGCATGGGTGCGGGCCCGGCGCGGGCGCGCCGCCGCGGCGTCAGAGGGAGAAGACGAAGCCCGCGGGCTCGCCCGGATCCGCCGCGATGATCGGCAGGGATCTCGCGAGAGCCCGCTGGAAGACGCCCGCGCTCTCGCCGAATAGCCGCGCCAGCGTCTCGGCCGGGGTCGCCTCGGGCAGCACGCCGTTGGCGTGGTCGGTGACGAAGCCCACCAGCCCGAAGGCGAGGCCCGCCTCCCCGGCGAGCACGGTCTCGGGTCCTCCGGTCTGGCTCACGGCCGCGACGCCCGCCGCGGCGAGCTGGGCGATCTCGCTGACGGTGTTGAGCCGGGGCCCGTCCACGTGGCCGTAGGTGCCCCCGTCACGGACCGTCAGGCCCGCGGCCTCCGCGCCCCGCAGCAGCCCGGCCCGCACACCCTCGCCGAAGGGCCGCTCGGAGATCCAGTGGCCGCGCCCCGGGATGTCGGGAGAGGTGAAGAGCGTGCACAGCGAGCCGTCCGGCAGGCGGTTCGACGGGAAGTGGAGGTCGTCGAAAACCACCAGCGAGCCGAGCTCCAGCGACGGGTCGAGCGCTCCGCAGACCGTGGTGGACACGAGGGCGACCGCGCCCCGGGCCGCGAGGGCGGCGACGTTGGCCCGCGCCGTGACCTGGTGGGACAACCGGGCGTGGCCCGAGCCGTGGCGCGGGACGTGCAGCACGGGCACGCCGGCGAGGCTCCCCGAGGTGACCTCGGCCGGGCCGTAGGGGGTCTCCACCACCTCGACGCGCCGCTGCGCCAGCCCCTCCAGCTCGTAGAGCCCGGTTCCGGTGATCAGGCCGATCGGCGCGGGCTCGGGCACGGCCCCAGGCTACCGTCCGATCGGCGGAGCCTCAGTCGTCGAGGACGAAGGTCACCAGCAGGTTGACCTGGTACTCCGAGATC
>JAXIPH010000185.1:0-4375 GCA_045403035.1 Thermoleophilia bacterium
CGGCGCTCCTCCGCCTCCGACACGGCCTCCGGCCAGTCCATGAGCCGCATCACCAGCGAGCGCTCGGCCGGGTCGAGCTCCGCGGGGGCCCCGGAGAGGCGGCCACGCCCGGTTGCGCCTGCCCGCCCGGCGCCCCGAGCACATCGCGCCGGAAGATGTCGCCGACTGTGTCGTCGTCCTCGGCGGAGAGGTTGTCGGCCTGGGAGGGGAAGGCGACGTAGCGGCCGTTGGCCGAGATCGCCGCGAAGCCCGAGTCGGCGTCGCCGCCGGCCCCCGCAGGCCCGGCGGCGCGGCGCACGAGCGTCGTCGTGCCGGCGACGAGGTCGCGCACGAAGACGTCCACGACGGGGTCGGCGTCCTCGGTCGAGAGGGTGGTCGCAGCCGACATGAAGGAGACGTAGCGGCCGTCGTCCGAGATCGAGGGCTGCTCCGAGTTCGCGTCTCCGGCTGCTCCGGCCGCTCCGGTCGCCCGGCTCACCAGCGTCGTGGTGCCGGCGACGCGATCGCGCACGAACACGTCCTCGACGGGGTCGATGTCCTCACTCGAGAGGTTCGCGGAGGCGGACTTGAAGGCGACGTAGCGGCCGTCGGCCGAGATGCTCGGATCGTTCGAGGCGCCGTCCCCGGCGGCTCCGGTGGGTCCCGTGACGCGGCTCACCAGGGCGGTCGTGTCGGCCTCGAGGTCCCGGACGAAGATGTCACGGGACGCCGGCGTGACGTCAGCGGTCAGGTTGTTCGCGTCCGACTCGAAGGCGACGTACCGTCTGTTCCCGGAGATCTTGGGGACGAACGAGCTCGCGTCCTGCGGGATGACGCCGACGCCGTCCGGGCGGCTCACCAGCTTCGTCGTGCCCGCGGCGATGTCGCGGACGAAGAGGTTGAGGAGGAGGTTGTTGTCGATCGCCGAGAGGGTGTCGTCCTGGGACTGGAAGGCGACGAGACCACCGTCGGCCGAGATCGTCGGCGCGGCGCCGGAGGCCGGCGCGCCGTCGGGGCCGTCCTCCCGCGTGACGAGGATCGTCGCGTTCGCGACGGTGTCGCGCCGGAACACGTCCGCCATCGTCTTGTCGTCGATGGCCGAGAGGTTGTCGGAGTCCGAGTCGAACGCCACGTAGCGGCCGTCGGCGGAGACCCGCGCGACGAACGTGCGGTCGTCGCCGCCCGCCCCGACCGGACCGTTGGCGCGGCTGATCAGGGTCGTGGTCCCGGTGGCCGTGTCGCGCAGGAAGGCGTCGATGACCAGGTCCTGGTCGGCGTCCGACAGGTTGGTCGCCAGGGAGGTGAAGGCGACGAACCGGCCGTCGGCCGAGATGTGCGTGCCGAACGACCCGCCGCCGGCCGCGGCGGCGCCGCCCGTCGCGCGGGAGACGAGGTCCAGGTCGTCCTTGGCCGCCTGGGCCGGGAGCGCGAGCGCGGCAAGCGCGACGACGGTCAGCCCTGCGCTGGCCACGCACCTCCGCGACGCTCCGCCCGCAATCCGCAATCCGCCCCCTCCTCTCGACGCGCACACTACGACCCCGCCGACCTGCGCAACAAGCCAGAGCCTCGCCCATGCTCGCGAGGTGATCGCCCGGCGCACGGTCCGCAGCATGACCCAGAGCAGGTGGCCACGCGCTCTCGACGGCGAGGGCTCAGACGACCTGGCGTGACCGTGACTCGGCCCGCCGGCGAGGTGGCGGCTCGGATACCTCTACCGGGAGGCCTGATCGGCGCCACTCCGGAAAGCCGTCCTCGAGCCGGCTGGCGCGGACGCCCTCGGCCCGGAGGGCTCGCACCGCCTCGCCGGCGAAGGCGCAGTAGCTGCCCCTGCAGTAGGCCACCACGTCTGCGTCGCGAGGAACCCGTCCCACCTCCTCATAGAGCCGCTCCGGCTCGACGGACACGGCACCGGGGATGTGTCCGGCCTCGTACTCCGCCCGGGGGCGCACGTCGAGCACCGTGACCGTCCCCTGATCGAGGCGGCTCACGAGCTCATCCCGCGTGAGGGTGGCGATGTCCTCGTGCGGGCCGAGATAGGCCTCGGCGAGGCCGTCCAAGCCCGCCACATGGCGGGCGGCGACATCCCGCGCGGCCGCCCACAGCTCCCCGACCCGATCGCTGGTCAGCCGGTAGTGGACGCGGGTGCCGTCGCGCCGGCCGGCGACGAGCCCCGCGCGCGCCAGCACCTGGAGGTGGTGGGAGGTGTTGGGCACGGACTGGTCGATCTCCGCCGCCAGCTCATCGACGGTGCGTGACCCCTGGGCCAGCACGTCGACGATCTCGGCCCGCCGACCGCTGCCAAGCGCCTTGGCGACGACGGCGAGCTGATCGAACAGGGCGTTCTTGGCGGCGCGGTCGCCCATGTCGTCGTCCCTCCTCCGGTCGCAGTTCTCGGCACCAGTGCCGTGACCTTAGCGAACGCCACAGTATTCGCGAGATCAAATACTCGCTTGACTTTACGAATATGAGGGGGCAGACTGCCGGGCACACCTACCTGGGAGCAGTCATGCAGACCTCAGCGGACCCCGTGAGCCTCGACGCCGGGGAAGGTCAGGCCCTCGTCGATCCCGAGGCGCTGCGGGCGGAGGTGCGCCTCAAGTACGCGCAGCTCGCCACCGACCCGGATCGCGCCTTTCACTTCCACACCGGCCGTCCACTCGCCGCCAAGCTCGGCTACCCCGCCCTGGTCGACTCGTTGCCCGACTCGGCCGTGGCCAGCTTCGCCGGCGTCGACAACCCCTTCACGGCCGGGCGGATGCCGGTGGGGGGCCGCGTCCTCGACCTCGGCTCCGGCGGCGGCCTCGACTGCTTCGTCGCGGCCGAGATGGTCGGCCCGACGGGGGAGGTGATCGGCGTCGACATGACCCCCGAGATGCTCGAGCGGTCCCGGCGCGAGGCGGCGAGGCTCGGGCTGCGCAACGTGGAGTTCCGCGCCGGCATCCTCGAGCAGCTCCCCGTCCCAGACGGCTGGGCCGACGTCGTGATCAGCAACGGCGTCCTGAACCTCGTGGCGGACAAGGTGCGGGTGCTCCGCGAGGCATTGCGCGCCCTGCGGCCCGGCGGCGTGATCCAGTTCGCCGACATCGCCGTCGGCAGGAGCGTCTCCGACGCGGCCCGCCGCGACATCGAGCTCTGGACCGACTGCATCGCGGGCGGCCTTTCGGTCGACGGGTGGACAGAGGCGATCGTCGCTGCCGGCTTCGGATCCGTCTCCGTCGGCTTTCCCACCGACAGCTTCGGCGCCGCCGCGGGCGAGTCCAGGGCGCGGGCCCACCGGGTCTTCGGCCACACCTTCCGCGCGGTCAAGCCGTGACCACGCCCGCCAAGACCCTCGACGCACCAGGGCTGGCCTGCGTGGATCTCACGCCGCTCATCGCGGCGACCATGCGCGGCCTTCGGCCGGGCGACGTGCTTGAGGTGCGCACCGATGATCCGGCCGCGCGCCTCGGCGTACCCGCCTGGTGCCGGCTCACCCGCAACCCGCTCCTCGGAGCGGCCCACCATGGCCCGGCGCCGTCCGACCCCTCGGGGCACCGGACCACGTTCTACATCGCCAAGAGAGAGAGCCGATCATGAGCACCGACGACCCCACCGCCACACCCGAGATCCTCATCCAGGGCACCCACGGAGCAGACGACCCCGAGAAGGCGGCGCTGCCCTTCATCGTGGGCAACGTCGCCGCCACCGCCGACCGGGACACCGTCGTCTTCCTGACCTCGGAGGCCGTCCGCCTGGCGACCCGCGGATACGCGGACGACATCGTGTTCGCCAGCCACCCACCGGCGGGGAGACTCCTGTCCGACTTCGTCGCCAACGGGGGCCGCGTCTGGGCCTGCGGGGCGTGCACCGGCCCGCGCGGGATCACCTCCGACGACCTGGTCGATGGCGCCACGATCGTGACCGCCGCCAACCTCGCTGAGGCGCTCGCTGACGGTGCCCGGTCCGTCGCGTTCTGATGGGGCTCCGAGAGATCGAGGGCACGGTGCGGACGACGAGCCGGCCCGACGCCGGGTCGGCAGCACCATCCCCGGCCAGGGACCGCCTCGTGTTCGACCCGTCCTGGCTCGGGGACGTCCCCCCGCCCGCCCGGCCACTCCTGATGTTCGACGGCCGCTGCCCGTTCTGCCGGGCGGCTGCCAGGCTCGTCGAGAGGGTCGATCGCCGCGGACGCCTCGTGCTGCTGAGCCGGGACGACGATGCGGCCGCGCCCTATGCCGCGCGGATCCCCGAGCACGAGTTCTGGGCGTCGTGGCAGCTCATCGAGCCCACCGGCCTGAGGATGATGCACGGCCCGGCGGCCATCCGCCTGCTCGAGCACGTGCCCGCGACGCGTTGGCTGGGCTGGACCCTGCGCACCCTGCGGCTCACGCCGCTCGTCACCGCGATCAACCGACTC
>JAXIPH010000107.1:0-6359 GCA_045403035.1 Thermoleophilia bacterium
TCCGGCCGACGGCAGCACCTGGCGGCTGCGCAGGCCGGTGGCCTCCAGGCGCACGGCCTCGCCGGGACGCACGTCGCGCACGTAGGTGGCGCCGATCTGGTCGAGGGCGCAGGTCTCCGACGCGACGCACCAACCGTCGTCGTCGAGCCGGCCGAGGACCATCGGCCGCACGCCGTGGGCATCGCGGAAAGCCACCAGCTCCCGGCTCGACATGACCACCACCGAGTAGGCGCCCACCAGGCGCGGCATCACGGCGCTGGCCGCGGCCAGCAGGCTGCCCTCCTCGGCGGCGATCATCGCCGCGATGATCTCGGAGTCCGTGCTGGCCCGCAGATCGACGGACGCGAGCTCCATCTCGGCGCGCAGCTCGCCGGTGTTGGTGAGGTTGCCGTTGTGGCCGAGCGCGACGATGTCGCCGCCGCGGGTCTGGGTGACCGGCTGGGCGTTGTCCCACTTGTTGGCGCCGGTGGTGGAGTAGCGCACGTGCCCGATGGCGGCGTCGCCGGTCAGGCTCCGCAGCGCCGACTCGTCGAAGACGGCGCTCACCAGGCCGAGGTCGCGCTGGACGGTCACGTGGCCGGCGTCGCGCACCGCGATCCCCGCGCTCTCCTGGCCGCGGTGCTGCAGGGCGTGGAGCGCGTAGAAGGAGAGCCGCGACACGTCGCGCCCCGGCGCGACGACGCCGAAGACGCCGCACTCCTCCTTGGGACGGTCCTCGAGCATCTCGGCCACGTCCCGCTCCTCGCTCACGACAGCGCCCTCGGCAGCCCGCCCTCGTAGGCGTCGCGGGCCGCATCGAGCGGCAGGCGCACCTCCCGGTCCCCGACGTGGATCACGGCGTCCGGGCCTCCCACGGTGCCCACGGGCGCGATGCGGACCGGCATCCCGGCGCCCAGGTCGGTGAGCCGGCCCGTGTCCTGCGCCCGCACGCTCACCAGGATCCGGCCGCCGCCCTCGCCGAACAGCACCTCGTCGTCGCGCCTGCCGGCCGCGACGCGCAGCTCTGCGCCGAGGCCGCCGGCCAGCGCGCTCTCGGCGACCGCGACCGCGAGGCCCCCGCCCGAGACGTCGTGGGCGCTGCGCAGGATCCCCTGCTGGGCCGCCCGGATCACGAGCTCGATGGTGGCCACCTCCCGCTCCACGTCCACGTCAGGGATCCTGCCCTCGGTGCGTCCCAGGTACTCCGAGCCGTCGATGACGCCGTCGTCTCCGAGCAACAGCAGGGAGTCGCCCTCCGCCGCGAACGCATGCCCGACGCTCGCGTCCGCACGCTCCAGGAGGCCCATCATCCCCACCACCGGCGTCGGAAGGATCGCCCGGCTCGCGCTCTCATTGTAGAGGGACACGTTGCCGGACACGACGGGCACCCCCAGCGCCCGGAGGGCGTCGCTCATCCCCGCGATCGCCTCGGCCAGCCGCCAGCCCGTGGAGCCCTTCTCCGGGTTGGGGAAGTTGAGGCAGTCCGTGGCGGCCACCGGCCGCGCTCCCACGCACGCCAGGTTCCGGGCGGCCTCGAGCACGGAGGCCCGGCCTCCTCCGCGCGGGTCGAGCTCGCAGTGGTGCTCGGCGCAGTCGGTGGTGAGCGCGATCGCCCGGTCGGATCCGGGCAGGCGCACCACCGCCGCGTCGCCGCCGGGCCGGCGGATCGTGTTGGCCCCCACCAGGTGGTCGTAGCGCTCGTACACCCACCGTTTGCTCGCAAGGCTCGGGCGCCCCAGCAGCGCCAGCCAGGCGGCCGCGAGGTCGGCCGGCTCGGGGAGGTCGGACAGGTCGAGCGGGTCGGGCGCCGCGGCCGGGACGCGCGGCACCTCGTAGACCGGGGCCTCGTCGGCCAGGAGGCGGGCCGGCAGGTCGACCACCACCTCGCCACCGGTTCGCGCCACCAGGTTCTCGCCCTCGGTGACGGTTCCGATCGGCGTGGCGTCGAGGTCCCACCGTCGACAGGCCGCCACCACCTCGTCCACCCGCCCGGGCGCGACCACCGCGAGCATGCGCTCCTGGCTCTCGGAGACCAGGATCTCCGCCGGCGCCAGGCGCTCGCGCAGGGGGACGAGGTCGAGATCGATGTCGAGCCCCACGCGCCCCTTGGCCGCCATCTCGCTGGCCGCGCTGGTCAGCCCGGCGGCGCCCAGGTCCTGCAGCGCCACGAACGCCCCCGCCTCGGCCAGCTCCAGGCAGCAGTCCATGAGCTTGCGCTCGGTGAAGGGGTCGCTCACCTGCACCGATGGGCGCTTGTCCTCGTCCTCGTCCAGCTCGGCCGAGGCCAGCACGCTCGCGCCGCCGATCCCGTCGCGGCCGGTGCGGTTCCCGATCAGGACGAGGGCGTTGCCCGGGCCCGAGGCCGCGGCGCGCAGCACCCGGCCGGGGTCGAGGATGCCCACGCACATCGCGTTGACCAGGCACGACTCCTCGTACCGGTCGTCGAACGACACCTCGCCGCCCACGGTCGGGACCCCGATGCAGTTCCCGTAGTGGCCGATGCCGGCCACCGAGCGCGTGAAGAGGTGGCGGCTGCGCGCGCTCGACAGCTCGCCGAAGCGCAGGGAGTCGAGCAGCGCGATCGGTCGCGCGCCCATCGCGAGGATGTCCCGCACGATGCCGCCCACGCCGGTGGCCGCGCCCTCGAAGGGCTCCACGGCCGACGGGTGGTTGTGGCTCTCGATCTTCAGCGCCACGGCCAGCCCGCCGCCCACGTCCACCACTCCGGCGTTCTCTCCCGGGCCCTGGAGCACGCGATCGCCCGTCGTGGGAAAGGCGCGCAGCAGCGGCTTGCTGTGCTTGTAGGAGCAGTGCTCGCTCCACATGAGGCTGAACATGACCAGCTCGGGGTCGGTCGGCTCGCGGCCGAGCAGCTCCGGGATGCGGGCGGCCTCGTCGTCGGTGAGGCCCAGCCGGCGGTGGCGGGAGAGCGCGGTCGGGCTCATCGTGCCATCAGCCCGGTGAGCACGAGGCCGCCGTCCGTGGACCCCAGCAGCGGGTCGCAGGCCTCCTCGGGATGGGGCATCAGGCCCATCACGTTCCCGGCGGGGTTGGTCACGCCGGCCACCCGGCCGGTGGAGCCCAGCGGGTTGTCGGGGCCGTAGCGCAGCACCACCCGCGCCTCGGACGGGTCGCCGTACCACGCGCCCTCGTTGTTCTTGATCGGGATCGAGAGGCTCGAGCCGGCGGGGAGCCCCGCGGTCCACGGAGTGTCGGCGTCGGACACCTCCAGGTCCATCTGGCGGCAAACGAACGCGAGGGTGGCGTTCCGGCGCAGCGCCCCGGGCAGAAGGCCCGCCTCGCACAGGACCTGGAAGCCGTTGCAGATGCCGATCACGCGGCCGCCGGCCTCGGCGTGCCGCCGCACGGCGGCCATGATCGGCGCGCGGCTGGCGATGGCACCGCAGCGCAGGTGGTCGCCGTAGGAGAAGCCGCCGGGCAGCAGCACGGCGCTCGTGCCGGGGGGCAGGTCGGGGTCGGCGTGCCAGGCAGGCGCGGTGACCCCCCCGAGCCGCTCCACCGCGCGGCGGGCGCTGTCGTGGTCGAGCGAGCCGGGGAAGCGCACGATGGCCACCGTCACCCGGCGACCTCCACCAGGTAGTCCTCGATCAGCGCGTTCGCCAGCAGCTCGTCGCACATCGCACGGGCCTGGGCGGCGGGGTCGTCGCCCGCGATCTCCAGCTCGATCCGCTTGCCGATGCGCACGTCCCCCACCCCGGCGAACCCGAGCTGCGCCAGCGCCCCGGCCACCGCCTGGCCCTGGGGGTCCAGCACCCCGGCCTTCGGCATCACCGTCACCACCACCTGGGTCACCCCGCCACCTCCGCGATCCGCTCGTGGGCCTCCAGATACCGGGCGCGCGTGCCCTCCACCACCTCGGGCGGCAACTCGGGAGGCGGCGACGCATGGTCCCAGCCGATGCGGTCGAGCCAGTCGCGCAGGTACTGCTTGTCGAAGGAGGGCGGGCTCTGTCCCGGCGCCCACCGGTCCGCCGGCCACAGGCGCGAGGAGTCGGGGGTGAGCGCCTCGTCCCCCAGCACCAGCCGCCCCTCGGGATCGTGCCCGAGCTCGAACTTCGTGTCGGCCAGGATCAGGCCGGCCCGGCGGCAGACCCCGGCGGCGCGCGCGTAGAGCGCCAGCGTGATCCGCTCGGCCTCCGCCAGGACGTCGGCGCCCACCAGCCCGGCCGCCTCCTCCCGGGTGATGTTGAGGTCGTGCCCCTCGGTGGCCTTGGTCGCCGGCGTGAAGATGGGCTCGGGCAGGCGGTCGGCCTGGCGCAGGCCCGCCGGGAGCGGGTGGCCGCAGACCTCCCCGGTCTCCACGTAGTCCCGCCAGCCCGATCCGGCCAGGTAGCCGCGGGCCACGCATTCCACCGGCAGCATCCGCAGCCTCCGCACCAGCATCGCCCGCTCGCTCCACAGCTCGATCAGGTGGTTGGGGACGATGTCGGCCGTGTTCGCGAACCAGAGCGCCGACAGCGCGGTCAGGACCCGTCCCTTGTCCGGGATCGGGGTGGGCATGATCCAGTCGTAGGCCGAGATGCGATCGGTGGCGACGATCAGGAGACGCTCGGCGTCGACCCGCCGCACCTCGCGCACCTTGCCCTCGAGGACGAGCGGGTAGTCGGCGGCCGCGCGCGTCACAGAGCGGCGACCCTCTCCATCACCTCGGGCACGTGCCGGGTGTACCAGGCGGGGTCGAGGAGCGCCTCCAGGGCACCGGCGTCCAGGTGCTCCGTCACATCGGGGTCTCCGGCCAGCAGCTCGCCCAGCGGCCGGCCCTCGTCCCAGGCGCGCACTGCGTTGCGCTGCACAAGCGCGTAGGCGTCCTCGCGCGTGAGGCCGCTCTCAACCAGCCCCAGCAGCACCCTCTGCGAGTAGACCAGGCCGTGGGACGAGTCCAGCACCTCGCGCATGCGCTCCGGCCGCACCACCAGGCCCTCCACAAGGGTCCGGGAGCGGGCGAGCATGTAGTCCAGGGCGAGGAACGCGTCGGGGAGGATGATCCGCTCCACCGAGGAGTGCGAGATGTCGCGCTCGTGCCACAGGGCGACGTCCTCGAGCGCGGCGACCGAGTGCCCGCGCACGACCCGGGCGATGCCGGAGATGCGCTCGGCCGTGATCGGGTTGCGCTTGTGTGGCATCGCCGAGCTGCCCTTCTGCCCGGGGGTGAACGCTTCCTCCGCCTCGCGCAGCTCGGTGCGCTGGAGGTGGCGCAGCTCGGAGGCCAGCCGGTCAAGCGAGCTGGCCGCCACGGCCATCGCGCAGACGAGGTGGGCGTGGCGGTCGCGGGCCACCACCTGGGTCGCCACCGGCTCGGCCGGCACCCCCAGCCGCTCCAGCACCCGCTCCTCGAGGGCCGGGTCGAGCATCGCGTAGGTGCCCACGGCCCCCGACAGCTTGCCCACGGACGCGTCGCGGATCGCGTCGGCCAGCCGCTCCTCGTTGCGCCGGCTCTCCATCGCGTGCCCGGCCAGCTTCAGGCCGAACGTGGTGGGCTCCGCGTGGATCCCGTGGGTGCGCCCCACGCAGAGGGTGCCGGCGTGGCGCAGGGCCATCTCGCGGAGGGTCGCCGTGAGGGCCGCCTGCTCCGCCAGCAGCAGCTCGCCCGAGCGCTCGATCGCCAGGGCCAGCCCGGTGTCGAGCACGTCGGACGAGGTCATCCCGTAGTGGATCCAGCGCGAGGCCGGGCCCACCCGCTCGGCGACGTCCGTGAGGAAGGCCACCACGTCGTGGTTGGTGGTCCGCTCGAGCTCCTGGGTCCGCTCCACCGAGAACCCGGCACCGGACTCGATCGCGGCGAGGTCGTCCGCCGGGATCACCCCCCGCTCGGCCCACGCGCGGCAGACCTCGAGCTCCACCTCGAGCCAGCGGCCCAGCTTCGCCTCCTCGGTCCAGAGGGCCGCCATCGCGGCGCGCGAGTAGCGCGGGATCATCCCTCGAGCCCCGAGGCGATGTCGCCCCTCATCTGGCACCCCTCGAACCGCACCAGCGCGGCCGCCGCGTAGGCGCGGTCGCGCGCCTCCCCGACGCTGCCGCCCCGCGCGCTCACCGCCAGCACCCGCCCGCCAGCGGTCACGATCGTGCCGCCCGGCCCGGGCGCGGTGCCGGCGGGGTAGATCTCGGCGCCGGTGGCCGCGGCCTCGTCGAGGCCCTCGATGACGTCTCCGCCCCGGGGCGTCCCCGGATATCCGTGCGCCGCCAGCACCACCGCCACCGCAGCGCCGTCGTCGACCCGCACCGGCCGATCCTCCAGCTCGCCGTCGGCGGCCGCGGTCAGGAGGCCCAGCGCGTCCTCGTCGAGGCGCGGCAGCAGCGCCTGTGTCTCCGGGTCGCCGAACCGGGTGTTGAACTCGAGCACCCGCGGCCCGTCGGCCGTCA
>JAXIPH010000179.1:0-6073 GCA_045403035.1 Thermoleophilia bacterium
GTGAGGAGGTGCCCGTGGCGCTGGGCCCGCATGACCTCGCCGTCCAGACGCTCCCGGAAGGCCCGGCGGTTGGCCAGCCCCGTGAGGGGGTCGGTGTCTGCGAGATGGGCCAGCTCGGCGCGTGTCTCGGCGTTGGCGACGGCGATCGCGGTGAGCTCGGCGAAGGCCTGCAGGCGCCGCTCGTCTCCCGCTCCGAAGGCCGACGGGGTCTCCGAGCCGGCCGTCAGCGCCCCCCACAGCCGGCCGCGGGCCCACAGGGGAGCGGCGATGCCGCTGCGCAGGCCGGCCGCCAGCACCTCCTCGGTGGACGGGTCCGAGGGGACGTCGTGGTAGTCGTCCACCCGCCCCGGCAGGCCCGTGCGGGCGGTCTCGCCCGTCGCCGTGGCCCCGGTCAGGGCCACCACCTGCGAGATGATCGCCCCCGGCCCGGCCGGGGGATGGGCGGCGACGCAGGTGGCCTCCTCGTCGGACTCGAAGCGGTAGACGGCACTGCCGGAGGCCTCGAGCAGCAGGGCCGTCTCCTGGGCCGCCACCCGCGCGATCTCCTCGAGATCCCCCTCGCGCGCCACCACGGTGGCCACCCGGCGGAGCGCGGCCTGCTCGGCCTCGCGCTCGATCCGGTCGGTGACGTCCGTGCACGAGACGATGACGTAGCCCACCCGGCGCTCGGGTCCCGGCTCGGGCAGTAGCCGCGCGCTGAACCAGCGCGGCCCCTCGGGCGCGACCAGCCGGAAGTCGAGCGAGCGGGACTCGCCCGAGGCGAAGACCGCGTGGACGGCCTCCTCCCAGCGGCCGGCCATCTGCTCGCCCAGGCCGAGCGCCCCGACCTGCCGTCCCAGGAAGGCGGCGGCCGAGCGCCCCGTGACCCGCTCGACCTCGCGGTTGACGTACGTCACGCGCAGGTCGGCGTCGATGCGGGCGATGAGGTCGGCCGAATCCTCCACCAGCGCGCGGAAGGCCGCGTTCCCGCCGCTCAGCCGCAGCTCGGCGTGCTTGCGGGCGGTGATGTCGCTGGCCAGGATCTTCACCCGTGGCGGGTCGCCCTCCGGTCCCGGCTCGGGCACCAGCCGCAGGTGCAGCCAGCGGACCCCGTCGACCGTGGGCATCTCCAGCTCGAGATGGCGCTCGCTGCCGGCGTCCACGGCGGCCCGCAGCTCACGCTCGAGCGGCTCGACCACCTCCGAGGGGAGTCCGGCCTCGCTCGACGTGCGGCCGAGCAGCGCCTCCACCGGCAGCCCCAGCAGGGCCAGGGCCGCGTCGCTCGCTCCTCGATGCCGAAACTCGCCATCGAGCTCTATCACGATCGGGCCGGCGGTCCTGGCGGTCACTCGCGTCAGTCTGACGCGGGAGCCGGCCGGGCGCTACTCGCCGAAGCCCTGCTGATCGGGCGGCGGCCGCTGGGACGCGGCGCTGGAGCCCCATCGGCCGCTGCTCTGGCTGTATCCGAAGAGGCGCCCGGCAGCCCTCCAGAACCAGGTGAGCAGCAGGTCGCCCACCGCGACCGGGGCCCGGACCACCACCGAGTAGAGCCCCCAGGGGGCCGGGTTGAGCTCCTTCGGGCGCACGGTGCGGCCGCCCCTCGGCGCGAGCTGGAGGACCACGTAGGTGCTGCCGTCCTTGCCCTCCACGGCGACCGCGGGCTCGGCCGAGACGGCCTTCACCTCCTGGACCTCGCCTTTGCTCCAGGCGCGGACGTACGGGAAGCTCAGGACGATGCCGATCACCGCGAGAAGCAGCCGCTGCCACCCCCCCAGGAGCGACACCCCCCCGGCGGTGAACAGCTGCAGCAGGAGCACGAACGCAAGGACGCCGACGAACCAGGCGCCGATCCGCCAGGGCAGGTCCTTCAGGTCCTGACCCAGCGGGAGCTTGCGGGACCGGGTCAATCGCCTGTCGTAACCGTCACGGTCTGCGAGTTGTCGATCGAGATGCCGCCGTCCGACGAGTACAGGCAGCCGACGCTCTCGATGCAGACGGCGCCGCCCAGCACGCCGCTCGAGACCAGCAGCACGAGGATGACCAAGAACCCGATGACGACGGCAAGGGTCTTCATAGAGCGTCCTCTTCGCTGCGAGGACCGGGGTTCCTCCGCCCCCCGGCACGGACAGGGAGTCCACACGGACGCGGCCCGATGCGCAACCCGTGATCGGGGCGTGACCTCCGCGTGACAGACGCGGGTGAGGGTGGCGGCGGATCCACCGGCCCGGTGGACCGTCGAAGGAGGCGAGAGATGCACCCCCAGCCGCCGTCGGTTACAAGCGGCACGGACGCCGCGGTAGGCCCCCCAGGAGTCGTTCCGACGGCGGCGTTTGAGGGGCCCTGGCCCGGCGGCGACGGCCCGACGCGCGCGGCCGTGGCCGTGTGCCGCGCCTGCGAGGAGCTCCTGGCCGGCGTGGAGGACGACTGGCCCGGCGGCGACGCCGACGGCGCGCTGGCGCGGCTGCGCGCGCGCCTCGAGGCAATCCGGCCCCGGGAGGCCGAGCCGGCCGCCGGAGCCTGCGCGGACGCCCCGCGCCTTGAGGTGCACTGCCTCGGGCCCACCCGGCTGATGGCGGGTGGCGTGGCCATCGATCCGCCCCGCCGCTCGCGGCTGGTGCTGCAGTACCTGCTCGCGCACCGCCCGCGGCCCGTCCCTCGCGACGTGCTGCTGGACGTCTTCTGGCCGGGCTCGCCGCCGGCGGCGGCGCGCAACAGCCTCAACGTGGCCGTCACCCTGCTGCGGCGCGCCTTCCGGCCGACCCACGGCGACTGCCCGATCGTGATCTACCGCGACGAGGCCTACCGGCTCGAGCCGTCCCTGGAGATCTGGGTCGACCGCGAGGAGATGGAGCGCCTGGCGGCGGAGGGCGCCGAGCGGCGGCGCGCGGGGAGCCTGCGCGCCGCGGTCACCCTCTACCGCGCCGCCCGGGCGCTGTACGGCGGACCGCTCTTCGAGGACGAGCCCTACGAGGACTGGATCGGCCCCCTGCGCCGGTCGGTCGAGGCGACCCATCTCGACGCCCTCGCGGACCTGGGCTCGTGTCTGGCGTCGCTGGGCGACCGCGAGGGGAGCTCCGACGCCTACCGCGCGGTCCTGGCCGTGGAGCCGCACCGCGAGGCCGTCCACCCGATCCTGATGGAGCGCTACGCGGCCGACGGGCGCCGCTCGCTGGCGCTGCGCCAGTACGACGCCTGCCGCGAGTCGCTGCGGCGCCTGCTCGACGCCGAGCCGAGCCCGGAGCTGTCGGCGACGCGCGAGCGCATCCTGCGAATCGGTAAGTCCCCGGTAATCGCTGCCTAAGCGGGTGGTCCTAGCCTCCCCTCAACGCTTGCCGATCTCCCTGAACCAGCAAGCGCAGCCAACCCCCTTGAAAAGAGGAATCGAAAATGTCGCAGATTCAGCTTCCCGTCGGCATCTACATGAACGCCACCGACTTCCGCGCGACCATCACGGACCCGAACGGCGCCCCGACCAACGTCGTCCGCCGTGAGGAGGACTTCGCCGTCGAGTGCGAGTGGTACCTCCAGGGCCCGAACGCCCCGACCGTCAACGTGAACTGGCGCGTCCGCGTCGCCCTCGAGTCGATCGGCCCCGGCGGCGAGTTCGTCGTGACGAGCCCGAACAGCCCGATCGCCTACGCGACCGGGACCCTGAGCGGCACCGCCGCGAATCAGAAGGTCACCTTCACGGAGCGGATCGTGCTCCCCGACGGGCTCCCGCTTCTGCCCGCCGGCTCCGAGCGCGCGTACCACATGACCGCCCTGCTGACCTCGCGGGACGCCTTCGGCCAGCGGTCGTCCTACGCGGCGATCTATGACCTCGGGCTCCTCGAGGTGATCGACTCGGAGCTGCCCGGCTAGCTCCCGGCGGGCCTTGGCCCACCAGGGACCCGCTCGGGCGCGCGGCCCGGGCGGGTCCTCGCCGTTCTAGAAGGCCGGGCCGCCCACCCGGCCGCCGAAGGAGAGCCACGGCCCGTTGTGGGCGCCGGCCTCCAACTGGTCGGGCGTCCACTCGCCCAGGGCCTCGGGAAGGAACGCCGCGAGCTCCGCGGCCCCCTCGTCGTCACCCACCCGCTTGAGCAGCGCGACCATGCGGCGCGTCTGCAGCTCTTCGTCATCGCTGAGCTGCTTTCCGGCCCACAGAACGGTGCTTGATCCCATCGGCTCCTCCTCGGTCTGCGCGCGGAGACCCGGGGATCCTACCCCGGCCGTCCGGATGACTCTCGACAGTCGATCCCGGCGGGGCCCGGCGTTAGCCTTTGGCGCAGTGTCCACCGCACCCTCCCGAACCGGGTCCCCGCCCCTCACCTCGATGGCGCGCGGCGCGGGCTGCGGGTGCAAGCTGGCCCCCGGCCTGCTGGCGGAGGCGCTCGCGCGGATGCCCGGCCTGCCGGAGGATCCGGACCTGCTCGTCGGCCATGCCGGCCTGGACGACGCCGCCGTCTATCGCGTGCGCGACGACCTGGCCCTGGTGGCGTCGGTGGACTTCTTCACGCCGATGGTGGACGAGCCGGAGGTCTTCGGCGCCATCGCCGCCACCAACGCGCTGAGCGACCTCTACGCCATGGGCGCCACGCCCCTCATGGCCCTGGCCGTGGCCTGCTTCCCGAAGGATGTCGGCCCGGCCGTGCTGGGTGCGGTCATGCGCGGCGGCGCGGAGACGGCCGCCGCCCACGGCTGCCCGGTGCTGGGCGGCCACACGGTGGACGACCCCGAGCCCAAGTACGGGCTCTCGGTGCTCGGCACGGCGCACCCGGACCGCCTGCTCACGAACGCCGCCGGGCGCCCCGGCGACGTCCTCGTGCTCACCAAGCCGCTCGGCGTGGGGATCGCGATCGCGGCGGCCGTCGGGGGGGACGATTCCGCCCGGCCGGCGGCGGTGGAGTCGATGCTCGCCTCCAACCGGCCCGCCTCCGAGGCGGCGCTCGCGCACGGCGTGCGCTGCGCCACCGACGTGACCGGCTTCGGCCTGCTGGGCCATCTCCGCGAGATGGCGGCCGCCAGCGGCCTGGAGGCGGTGGTCGATGCCGGGCGGGTGCCGGCGCTGCCGGGAGCGCTCGAGCTGGCGGCGTGCGGGCACGCGCCGGGAGGGGCCCGGCGCAACCGCGACTTCCTCACCGCGTGGGTGGACGTCGACGCCGCCGTGCCCGACCCCGTGCGCACGCTGCTGGTGGACCCCCAGACGAGCGGGGGCCTGCTGCTGGCGGTGGCGCCCTCCGAGCGCGACGGCCTGCTCGGCGCCCTGTGGGCCGCGGGCGCCGGCGCGAGCGAGGTGGGGGTCCTGCGCGACGGGCCTCCCGGACGCATTCGGGTCGCCCTTACAAATCGTTAACAGACGGGCCGTGACGGATCCGGCGGGTCCCCGTTGGACGGGTGCATCACCGCACCCCCTGACGAAGGAGACGCCGCATGTCCCGCAAGACCCTCTGGCTCGCTCTCCCGGCCGTCCTGGCGGCCGGCTCCATCTCCATCGGGATCCTCGGGTCCCCGGTCGGCTCCGCCGACGCCGCATCGCCCGGCCGCGTCACCAAGGCCCAGCTGAACGCCGTCAAGCTCACGGCCAAGCAGGCCCTGAAGAAGTCGAACGCCAACGGCAAGGCCATCAGCCGGCTGAGCGGCATCGGCGTCGCCACGGCCGGAACCCCAGGCCCTCAGGGCCCCGCGGGCCCGGCCGGCGGATTCGACCCGTCCACGGTCACCCGCGTCGCCGGCACCCCGGTGGCCGTGAGCAACGCCGTGGACTACACCCTGTTCACAACCCACTGCCCCGCGGGCTCCATCGCGCTCAGCGGGGGCTGGCTGCTCGGCTCGGGCGACGAGAAGAAGCTCACGGTGGCGCGCTCCTATCCCGCCACGGGCCTCACGGCCTGGACGCTGCGCGTCGCCTACACCGGGGCGGACGCGCCGGAGCTGACGCCCTACGTGGTCTGCGCCGCCTAGGGCGATGGTCGATCCCCCGCACTGGCTCGAAGACCAGATGCTGGCGGATTGGGCCGCGGTGGGCCTCGAGAGGTTGGAGGCCCACCTGGCCCGGCACGCCGCGTTCTGCGAGTTTCTGAGGCAACGTCGGCGCGACTCCCAGCCGGACGAGGAG
>JAXIPH010000324.1:0-6655 GCA_045403035.1 Thermoleophilia bacterium
GGTCGGCCGCGGAGGCCGGAGAGGCCACGGTGCCGAGCGCGAGCGCGAGGACGGCGGCGCCCCACCACCCGATCCCCCGCGGCCGCGTCACGGGGGCAAGTGCTCCGCCCCGGGGGTCCTGTGATGATCCTGCCGCGAAAATCCGGCGAGGAGAGCCGCCGCTGGCGAGGACACAGCATCCGCGATGATTTGCAGCCCGCAGGATCGCGAAGATACCTCCGGGGTGGAGCACTAGGCGGGAGCGGGCCGGATGGGCGCCTCCAGCAGGCGCTCGCCCAGACGGCGCGCGCGCTCGACGACTCGCGGCCCCGGGACGAGCCCCCCGAGCCCGATGCGCATCAGGGCCACCTGACCGTGCGTGCGGACGATCGAGAAGCCCAGCGCCTCGAGGAAGTCGCGGTCGAGCAGCGTGTGATGGCCGAGGAAGCGGTCCTCGGGCGGGACCTCCTCGGGATAGGTCAGCGCGAAGGCCTCGACCGCCACCACGGCCTGGGCCTTCAGGTCGGCCAGTGCCTCGAGCATCAGCCGCTCGCAGGCGCCCGCGGGGTCCTCGCCGTCGAGGTAGGTGCAGGTGACCAGCGCCGCGTCCCGCCCGGGCGGGCCGGCGGGCAGCCCGAGCGCCCGCGGGAACGCGCCCGCCGGGCCGTACTGGATCATCCCGCGGAACCGCGCGCCCTCGTGCATCACGCGCCCGAAGGCGCCGTGGCGCCGGGAGAACGACTCCGCCCAGGCCTCCTTGCGGCGCTCGTCGGTGACCGCGCGGTGCTCCTGCCAGAACACGCAGCTCACGCACGGGGGCGGCAGGTCGAACCGGCTGGCGCCCGTGAGGGGGACGATGGTGCTCACCCGCGGGCTCCGGGGTCGCCGATCGCGCAGACGCCGCCCATGAAGACCGGCATGTCCCGGAACGGCGTCCCTCCGCCGGGCCCCGCCCCGTAGGTCTGGTCGAGGTAGGCCAGGATGCGGCGGCGGTCCCACACCGCCAGATCGCCGTCCACCAGCATCGGCACCAGCGGCGGCTCGCCCTGCAGGGCGACGAGCGCGGCGCGCGCCTCCGGATTCCCGCGCACCGTGACGGCCTCGTACTCCAGGCCGAGCGCGTCCAGGGACCGCTTCACCTCGACGCACTTCCAGCAATCGGGGGCGTCATAGAGAACCATGGGCCCCAGGTTATCGCGGGGTGTTTACGCCCCCACCGTCTCCAGCACGCGGTCCACCGGCACCATGTGGCGGCGGAAGTCCATGATCTTGGTGTCGATGCCGAGGGCCAGGCCGATCAGCTGCGGAAGGTGCAGCACCGGCATGTTGTACTCGGTCCCGTTCAGGGCCTCGGCCTTGCGCTGGTAGGCGTCCATCGCCAGGTGACAGAGCGGGCACGGGGTGACCATGCAGTCCGCCCCGGCGTCGCGCGACTGGGACAGGGCGACGTGCGACTCGCGCAGCGCGACCTCCTCACGGGCGAGGATGATCGGGAAGCCGCAGCACTTCGACTTGGCCTCGTAGTCGGCCACCTCGCCGCCGAGCGCGGTGATGAGCCGCTCCAGCGACTGGGGCCGGTCCGGGTCCTCGAAGCCCATCACCGAGGAGGGCCGCAGCAGCTGGCAGCCGTAGTAGGGCGCCACGCGCAGCCCGTTCAGCCCGCGCGGGCCCTTCGCCTCGAGCATGGAGAGGCCCTCCTCCGTGGCGAGGTACCAGAGCAGGTGCGTGACCTCCTTGGTGCCCTCGTACGGGCGGGCGCCGGCCTTCACCAGCTCCTCGTTGACCTTCTCCAGCAGCCGCGGATCGTCCTTGACCATCTTGTTCGCCCGGCGCAGGTTGAGCGTGCAGACGTTGCAGATCGTGAGCACGTCGACGCCCATCTCCTCCGCCTGCGAGAGGATGCGGATGTTGAGTGTGAGGTACAGGTTCGGCTTCGCCTCGGCGATGTCGCCGGCGCCGCAGCAGGTGGCCGCGGGCATGGGCAGCAGCTCGATGTCGAGCATCGGCGCCAGGTGCTTCGTGGTCTTGTCGAGCTCCTTCGAGCTGAACTCGGCGATGCAGCCCGGGTAGTACGCGAACTGCGGCACTAGATGGTCTCCTTGACGTTCTTCATCAGGGACTTGACCTCGTCCAGCTTCTTGATCCGGTGGGGGATCGGCGACGGCGCCTTGCCGTGCCGCAGCATCTGGAGCGCGAACGGCATGTCGAGCGGGGCCTTGATCGGGTCCGTGTAGGGCACCAGGAGAGTCTCGTTGAGCTTGCCGCCCGTGCGCATCGAGATGAGGAACGCCTTGGCGTGCCGGGCGCCCTTGTCCCGGGTGACGCCCTCCGCGAAGGCCACGCCGCCGAGCTTCTCGATGGCGTCGCGCGGGTCCACGCCCTTGGGGCACCGCTCGTTGCAGTACATGCACCGGGTGCAGTCCCAGATCCCGTGGTCACCCGAGTAGAGCTTGGCGCGCTCCTTGCGCTGGCCGTCGCGCTCGTCGCCGGCGAAGCGGTAGCCCCACGCGAAGGCGGCGGGGCCCACGAAGTCCGGGTCGGCCGCCAGCGAGTTGCACTCGCTGTAGCAGGCCGCGCAGAGGATGCACCTGCTCTCCTTGTAGATCCTCTGCATCGCCTCCTTCGAGACGATGCGCTCGCGCTCGGGCGGCGGCCCGTCGGGGATCAGGTACGGCTTCACCGACCGGAACTTCTCCCAGAACGGCCCGAGGTCCACGATCAGGTCCTTCTGCGGCGCGAAGTTCCCGATCGGGTCCACCTGGATGGTGTCGCCGCCGAACTCCTTCTTCACGTCCTCGACCTGGCTCATGCACGCGAGCACCGTCTTGCCGTTGACCATGCAGGCGCACGAACCGCAGATGGAGCTGCGACAGGAGTAGCGCAGGGCCAGGGTGCCGTCCTGCTCGTCCTGGAGCCTCAGGATCGCGTCCAGGAGCGTGATCTCCTGCTCGTGCTCCAGCTCGAAGCTCTGGCGGAAGGCCTCCTCCGACGTGTCGGGCTGGTAGCGGAAGATGTCGAGCGTGGTCGTGGGCATCAGTAGGACCTCACCTGGGGCTCGTACTTGGTCACGCTGACCTCGGAGTACTCGAGTCGGATCTCGTCGTCGTCCAGGTAGGCCAGCGTGTGCTTCATCCAGTTCTCGTCGTCTCGCTCAGGGTAGTCGAGGCGCGAATGGGCCCCCCGGCTCTCGGTGCGCTCGATCGCCCCGGACACCATGGCGGCGCCCAGGTCGAGCAGATACCCGGTCTCGATCGTGTGGATCAGCGGTTGGTTGAACGTGCGGCCCTTGTCGGTCACCACGACGCTCTGGAACCGGTCGCGCAGGTCGTCCACGACGGCCTTGGCCTCGCGCAGCTGGGACTCCGTGCGGAAGACGCCGACCTTCTCCTGCATCGTGTCGGCCAGCACCTCGCGCAGCTCGTGCTGGCGAGGGCCGCGCTCGCGCTCGAGCAGCCTCCGCAGCTTCCGCTCGTAGTCGGACGCCGCGCGCGGGCGGGCCTCGAGGGCGCGCCCGTTGAAGGTCTCGGTGGCATAGGCCGCCGCGGCCGCGCCGGTGCGGGCCCCGTACACCACGGCCTCGAGCAGCGAGTTGCCGCCCAGCCGGTTGGCGCCGTGCACCGAGACGCAGGCGCACTCGCCGGCGGCGAACAGGCCCTGCATGTGCGGGGCCGCTCCCCAGCTGTCCACGTGCACGCCGCCCATGTGGTAGTGGGCGCCGGGCCGGATCGGGATGGGCGCCTCGATCGGGTCCACGCCGGCGAAGGCCATCGACAGCTCACGGATCTGGGGCAGCCGCTCCATGATCTTCTCGCGGCCCAGGTGCCGCAGGTCGAGCAGCACGCAGCCGTCGATGCCGCGCCCCTCGAGGATCTCGGTGGCCTCGGAGCGCGACACGACGTCGCGCGAGGCCAGCTCCAGCTTGTTGGGCGCGTACGTGCTCATGAAGCGCTCGCCCTCGCTGTTGAGCAGGTAGCCGCCCTCGCCGCGGGCCCCCTCGGTCACCAGCACGCCGTTCGTCTTCAGCGTGGTGGGGTGGAACTGCATGAACTCCATGTCCTTCAGCGGCACCCCCGCCGCGAGGGCCAGGCTCATGCCGTCGCCCGTGGAGGAGTGGGAGTTCGTGGAGGGGCGGTAGACCCGCCCGGCGCCGCCGGTGGCCAGCACGACCGCCTTGGCCCCCACGGCCTGGACCGTGCCGTGGACCATGTCGTAGGCCACGACGCCGCAACAGCCGCCGTGCGAGTCCTTCACCAGCTCGGTGACGAACCACTCCTCGTAGGTCGGGATCTCGTACTTCACGCACACCGTGTAGAGCGTGTGCAGGATGACCAGGCCGGTGAGGTCGGCGGCGAAGCAGGTGCGCGGGAAGCCGGCGCCGCCGAACGGGCGCTGTGCGATCTTCCCGGTGGTCTCGTGCCGGCTGAAGACCGCTCCCCAGTGCTCGAGCTGGATGATCTCCTGGGGCGCCGACTCGCACAGGATCTCGATCGCGTCCTGGTCGCCGATGTAGTCGGCGCCCTTGACCGTGTCGAAGGTGTGGTTGTCGGGTATGTCCTCGGTCTGGTTGCCGAGCGCTGCGTTGATCCCGCCCTGGGCGGCGCCGGAGTGGCTTCGGACGGGGTGCACCTTGGTCACCAGGGCGACGTCCGCCCCCGCCTCGTGCGCGGCGATCGCCGCACGCATCCCGGCGAGACCGGCACCCACCACCACGACGTCATGGCTCAGCAAATCGCCGCCCCTTCAGCGTTTGACCGTGTACCGCAAACCTTACCGGACGATGCCTCCCAGCCCCCCGGGTCATTCGCCATGATTCCCGGCCGTGACCCTGGACGCAGCCCTCACCCTCGGGGTCATCATCGCCGTGCTCGGGGTGCTCATCAGCGAGCGGGTGTCGCCCGCGCTGACGGTGCTCGGCGGCGTCGTGGTCCTGCTCGTGACGGGCGTGGTCGACGCGGACGAGGCCTTCGCGGGGTTTTCCAATTCGGCGCCGATCACGGTGGCTGCGCTGTACGTCCTGGCGGCGGCGGTGGCGCACACGCACATCATCGAGCGGGTCGCCGCGCGGCTGAGCGCACGCAGCTCGTCGTCCGACGACCCCAGCGAGCGCCGCACGCTTGCCCGGGTCGTCCTGCCCACCGCCTCGGCATCGGCATTCCTCAACAACACGCCGATCGTCGCGATGGCCATTCCCGGGGTGGTCTCGTGGGCCCGGCGCACCGGTCGGTCGCCGTCGCGCCTGTTGATGCCGGTGAGCTTCGCCGCGGTCGTGGGCGGCACGGTGACCCTGATCGGCACGTCCACCAACCTGGTCGTCTCGGGGCTGATGGAGGACGACGGCCAGCGCCCCATGGGGCTGTTCGAGATCGGGAAGGTGGGGCTGCCCTTCGCGCTGGTCGCTCTGGCCGTGATGATCCTGATCACCCCCCGCCTGCTGCCGGAGCGCCGCGCACCGAGCGAGAGCGCGGACGACGACGCGCGCGAGTTCACGATCGAGATGGTCGTGACCGGAGAGCCCGGCGGGATCGCCGGCCGCAGCGTCGCCGAGGCCGGGCTTCGCAACCTGCAGGGCGTCTACCTCGTCGAGGTGGAGCGCGATGGGCGCCGCATCTCGTCGGTCCGCCCCGACGAGATCCTCGCCGAGGGCGACCGGCTGACCTTCGCCGGGAACGTGACCCGCGTCCTCGACCTCCAGCGTCACCGCGGGCTCCAGTCGTCCGAGGAGCGCCACTTCGCCGGCGTCGGCTCGTCGGTCGAGCGGCGTCTGTACGAGGCCGTCGTGGCGCCGGGGTCCGCACTGATGGGCGCGACCCTGAAGCAGGTCGGCTTCCGGGGGCGCTACGGAGGAGCCGTGATCGCGATCCACCGCGGCGACGATCGGATCGCGGGCAAGCTGGGCGAGGTCGTGCTGCGCACGGGTGATGTGCTGCTGGTGCTGGCGGGCCCGGCCTTCCGCTCTCTGGCGCTCGATCGGCGGGACTTCCTCGTGGTCGCCCCCCTCGACGGCGATCCGCCTCCCCGAGAGGAGAAGGGCCTCCTTGTCGGTCTCGTCGTCGTGGGCCTGATCGCCACCGCCAGCACGGGCGTCCTCGACATCCTCGCCGCCGCGCTGCTCGCGGCGTTCGCGGTCGTGGCCTTCCGCGTGCTGACTCCCACCGAGGCGCGCGATTCGGTCGATCTCGACGTGATCGTGGTCATCGCCGCGAGCTTCGGCCTGGGCCAGGCCATCGAGACCAGCGGCCTCGCCGGGAACCTCGCGAACGTGCTCATCGAGCCCTTCGACCGCTTCGGCGACCGAGGCCTGCTGCTCGGGGTGATCCTGGCGACGATCGTCGTGACCGAGATGATCAGCAACAACGCCGCCGCGGTGCTGCTGTTCCCGGTCGCGATGGCCACGGCCGCGTCGGCCGGTCTCGACCAGCGGCCGTTCGCGATCGCCGTCGCCCTGGCCGCCTCGTCGTCGTTCCTGACGCCCATCGGCTACCAGACGAACACCATGGTGTATGGGATCGGGGGCTACCGCTTCGGCGATTTCGCACGGCTGGGGTTCCCGCTGGCCATCGTGATGATCGTCGTGGGAGTGCTGGTCATCCCGTGGGCGTGGCCGTTGCGCTGAGCTCTCGGGCCGGGGGCTGGGGAAGGCGTGTCCGGTATGCTCGGAGTGTTTTGCGGCCGCCGC
>JAXIPH010000105.1:0-3563 GCA_045403035.1 Thermoleophilia bacterium
GCCGCTCCGGAGGTGCCCGAGCTGATCGTCGTGATCACGAGCGACTCCGGCTCGGGCCTGTCCAGCGCCGTGGCGGGGGCGCGAGCGGCGGGGATCGCGGTGGCCGTCGTGCTCACCGGGCGCGCCGCCGTGGCCGCGCCCGACCTCGAGCGGGCGGGCGCCGGACTCACGATCGTCCCCCGGGCCGCCGACGTGGCCGCCGCCCTCGCCGCCGAGCGGGAGCGGGTCGGTGCGGCCTAGGGACGGGCGGTCCCTCGCCGGGCCCCTCCTGGGCGCGGCCCTCGCGATCCTGATCCTGGTGACGGCGTGGTCGGGGCTGTTCAAGGACGTCGGGGTGGCCCATCTGTTCGCCCTCTGCCTGGTGGCCGCCCTTCCCGCGATCGCCGCGCTGTCGCCGCGCGCGCCGGGTCCGGCGACCGTCGTGGCCGCGATCCTGGCGCTGGCCTTCGCCCTCGGCCTGGCGCTGCGGCGCTCGGCGTGGGACCTCCTCCAGCTGCACGGAGACGCCTGGTCGGCGGCGCGGGAGATCCTGCCCCAGGGCATGCGGCAGGGGAGCAACGCGGGCCTTCCGGTGTCGCCCACCGAGCGCGCCGAGCTGGTGGCGCTGCTCGACATGGGCCTGGTGGCGCTGGCGGCGGCGGCCGCCTGGCAGATCGTGGTGCGACGCCGGCCCGTGGCCGGCCTGGTGGCGGTGGGCCTGGGCCTCGCCTACCGCTGGACCGTGGAGCCGCCGGCCCAGGCCGCGGCCGCCGGCGCCCTGGCCCTGGCCGCGCTGGCCGCCGTGCTCGCGCTCGCCTCCTGGGAGGGGGGAGGCGCCGACCGGGCCTTCCGGCGGGTGGGCGGCGCGCTGGTGCTCGGCGGGGCGTCGGTCGCGCTCGCCGCGAGCCTCGGCTCCGGCCCGGCGCAGGCGGGCGACGCCTGGTGGGGCTGGAAGAACTGGGAGGTCGGCGGTGCCGATCGCATGGGGGCCTCGCTGGACTTCGGGCAGCGCTACGGGATCCTGGACTGGCCGGACGAGCCGCGGGTGGCGCTCACGGTCGACTCCCCCCGCGCCCTTCCGCTGCGGGCGGTGAGCCTCGACGAGTTCGACGGGGTCTCCTTCGCCGCCGCGGGCGGCGGGGGAGGGCGCTCGCAGGAGCTGCCCGTCGCGGACGGCGTCATCCGCAGCGGTGACGCCCCCCAGGATCTCGGCGACCGCCTGACCCAGCGCGTGACCATGACCGCCTCGAGCTCCCAGCTCGTGCTGGCGTCCGGGCGCCCCCAGCGCATCCGAGGGCCCTTCGCGGGCGCGTCGGCCATCCTCGGCGACGCCGTCCGGGTCGACGAGCGGCTACAGCCGGGCGAGTCCTACACCGTCGAGACGCTGATCCCCCAGCCCACCCCGGCCGAGCTCGTCGCGGCGCGCGCGTACAGCCCGATCGACACCCCGGCGGGCGAGACCCGCCTCCGCGCCACGCTGTGGTCCGACCCGCCCGTGGACGTGCCCCTCTGGGGGACCGACGCACCCCAGCCGCCGGACTCCGACCTCGGGCCCTATGCGCCCGTGCGGGAGCTGGCCCGGTCGGTGGCCGGCGACGCGGCCACGCCGTACGCCGCCGTCAACCACATCGAGTCCTACCTGCGCCGCAGCTACACCTACGACGAGGAGCCGCCGTTCCCCACGAGCCTTCCCGACGGCACCGCCGGGGGATGGCCCGCGAACCGGCCGCCGCTGGTCGACTTCCTCCTCAACAGCCGGCGCGGGTTCTGCCAGCAGTTCGCCGGAGCGATGACGGTCATGCTGCGGTCGCTGGGGATCCCCGCCCGCGTGGCCGTGGGCTACACCGGCGGGAGCTTCGACCCCGACCTCGAGGCCTACCTCGTCGCCGACCGCGATGCCCACTCGTGGGTGGAGGTGTGGTTCCCGGACCAGGGCTGGATCCCGTTCGACCCGACACCCGGGCGCTCGGTGCCGAACCCCGCCTCGGTCTCCTCGCCGGACTACGCGCCGAGCCGCATCGACGTGTCCGTCAGCGGTCTCGCCGGCTCGGCGGTGGGGGCCGCCGAGGACACGCGGCCGCCCGAGCCCGTCACGCCCGTGCCGGAGCCCGAGCCCGAGCCGGCCCCCGCCCCCATCGCGGCCGAAGGCGGGGGCTCCACGGCGTGGCCCTGGGTAGTCGTGGGCCTGGCGGCGCTCCTGCTGGTCGCCCCGGTCGTCCGCTTCGCCCGGCGCCTCCGCGGGCGGCTGACCGGCGACGAGCGCGACCGGACCGTGGCCGCCGTGCGCGAGCTGGAGGCGTCGCTCGCCGACCTCGGCTGGCCCTCCGATCCGGCCGCGTCGCTCCACGAGCGGGCCGCCCTCCTGCGCGAGCGCACCGGCGTCGACCCCACGGGGCTGTACCGGCGAGCGGGCCGCGCGCGCTTCGACCCGAGCTGGCCTGCCCAGGGCTCGGCGGCGGCCGCATGGCGCGAGGCGCGCCGGCTGCGCCGCGCCATCGCCCGGCGCACCTCGTGGCGGCGACGCCTGGTGGCCGCGCTGGGTCTCGCGCGGCCGTGGCGCGGTACCGTAGGGCGATGGACTCGTCCGCCGAGGCCTACGAGGCCTTCCGCCACGGCGAGTGGCTTCTGAGCGCACGCGAGTTCCGCCAGGCGGCGGTGGCCCTCGAGCGGGCGAAGGCCCTGGAGCCGGACAAGGGCTCCATCCGGGAGGCCCTCGGCCGCGCCTACCTCTCCTCGCGCGCCTATCACCGCGCCGCCGAGGAGTTCGCAGCCGCGGTCGAGCTGGCCCCCACCGACGGGTACGCCCACTACGGGCTGGCGCGCTCGCTCGAGCGCCTGGGCGACCCGCTGGCCGCCCGCCACTACCGGCTGGCGCGCTTCTTCGGCACCGGCTTGGAGTAGGGCGGGCGACCTAAACGCCGCCGCCGGATCGCCTCCTGGGGGGTCTCGCCGCGGCATCCATGCCGCTCTCAACCGGCGTCGGCTGGGGCCCGAACTCCGTGCCCTCCGGCACCTCGAAGCCCATCCGCACCACGCTCTCGAAGGTCTCGTCCACCAGCGTGCTGAGCGAGCCGAGCAGGCCGTCCAGGCCGTCCACGTCGAGACCGGCGAGCGGGGTGTCGGCCAGCAGGTAGAGGTCGCCGTCGTCGTCGATGGCGAACCGCCAGTCGCGGGTGTCGAGGTTCTTTCGCAGGAGGCGCCGGTACACCGACTCGTTGTCCCGGTCGGGGCCGCGCAGGAAGAAGGCGCGCAGAGCCAGGGTCCGCTCGCGCGCCGTCAGCAGCGTGCTCACGGCGCCCCGCTTGGCCGAGGGCAGCCGGACACCCCATTCGCGCTCGCCACGGCGCTCGGCCTCGGCGCCGATCTCGTCCAGGTAGCGGGAGATACGGGCGGGGTCGGCGTCCATCGCGAGCGATGCTACCCCCGATCCCCGCACTAGCATCCGCCGGGATGAGGATCGTGCTGCAGCGCGTGCGCCGGGCCGCCGTGGCGGTGGACGGTGAGGAGATCGCGGCCATCGGCCCGGGCCTGCTCGCGCTGGTGGGGGTCGCCGCCGGCGACGAGGCCGAGGACGCCCGGCGGCT
>JAXIPH010000089.1:0-7183 GCA_045403035.1 Thermoleophilia bacterium
CCCGGCCGACATGTTCACGATGGCCATCGGCACCATCAGCGGGGACGCGCGGTCCGCCCCGCGCTCCAGCAGCGCGCGGTGGTTGTCCTCGAAGGCCGCGCTGCCGCCGTTGCCCGTGGCGATGACCGTGCCCGCGCGCTCGCCCTCGCCCTCGATCGTCAGGTCGGCGTCCTCCAGGGCGAGGCGGGCCGCCGCGACGGCCATCTGGCTCACGCGGTCCATCCGGCGTGTCGCCCGGCGGTCGATGAAGTCCTCGGGGTCGAAGCCATCGACCTCGCACGCGATGCGGCAGGCGTGCCCGGTGGTGTCGAAGCGCGTGATCGGCGCGGCGCAGGCGCGGCCCTCGAGCGCCGCCCGCCAGGCGTCCCGCCAGCCGATGCCGAGCGGGCTCACCATGCCGAGCCCTGTTATCACCACCCTGGGCGCCTCGTTCACAGGCGCAACCCTCCATCGACCGCCAGCACGGCCCCGGTCACGAACGCGGCCGCCGAGGAGCACAGCCACGCCACCGGGCCCGCCACGTCGGCGGGCGCCCCGAGCCGTCCCAGCGCGGTGGCCGCCAGCAGCCGGTCGCGCTGCTCGTCGGCGAGGACGCCGGTGAGCCGCGTCGTGACGTACCCCGGCGCGACCGCGTTCACCCGCACCCCGGCCGGGCCGGCCTCCCGCGCCAGGCTCCGGACCAGCCCCACGAGGCCGGCCTTGGAGGCCGCGTAGTTCGCCTGGCCGGCGTTCCCCTGCGAGCCGACCACCGAGGAGATCGCGACGATGCTCCCGGAGCCCCGTCGCATCATGCCCGCCAGGACCGCGCACACAACCTGCATCGTGCCCGTGAGGTTGATCTCGATCGGGGCGCGCCAAGCCTCGCCGGTCATGCGCACGGCGGGGCCGTCGCGCGTGATCCCGGCGTTCGCGACCAGGGCGTCGAGGGGCCCGAGGGCCTCCTCCACCTCCTGCACCACCGCGGGGGCCGACGCGGGGTCCCGCGCCTCGGCCCGCTGCACGTGAGCGCGCCGTCCCGCGGCCGCCACCCGCTCGGCCACCCGCTCGGCGCCGGCGCGGTCCTCGGCGAACGTCAGCCCGACGTCATAGCCGCTCTCGGCGAGAGCGACCGCGCACGCGGCCCCGATGCCCTTGCTCGCCCCGGTGACGAGGGCGACGGGCACCCCTACCCGGAGCGCCCTGCGAGCGCCAGGAGTGCCGGCAGGTCGGAGGGCTGTCCCAGGTGCACCGCCTGCACGTCCGGGCGGATGCGGCGGACGAGCCCGACCAGGACCCGGCGGTGGCCGAACTCCACGAAGGTGTCGGCGCCGTGATCCAGCGCCGCGCGCACCGTCTGGGTGAAGCGCACGGGGGCGGTCAGCTGCTGGGCGAGCAGCGAGCGCAGCCGCTCGCCCTTCTCGAACGCGCCCGAGGTGGCCGACAGGAACGGCAGCGAGGGGGTGCTGATCTTCACGCTCGACAGCGCCTCGCGCAGCTTGTCCGCGGCCGGAGCCATCACCGACGAGTGGAAGGCGCCGTCCACGTCCAGGATCTTGGCCTTGATGCCGCGGGCGTGGGCGAGGTCAAGCAGGCGGTCGACGCCACGGTGCAGGCCGGAGGCCACGATCTGGCCGGGACAGTTGTAGTTCGCCGGCCACACCTCGCCGGCCTCGACGCACATCGCCTCCACGTCCTCGTCGCTCGCCCCCAGAAGGGCGGCCATGCCCCCCGGGCGGGCGGCGGCCGCATCGGTGGTCGCGTCGCCACGCGCCTTCACGAGCCGCAACGCCTCCGCGAACGAGAGGCTGCCGCAGGCGACCAGCGCGGAGTACTCGCCAAGCGAGTGGCCCATCGTGAGGTCGCCCTCGACACCGGCATCGCGGGCGACGCGCCAGGCGGCCACGGAGTTGGCCAGGATCGCCGGCTGGCAGTGCCGGGTGAGCATCAGCTCCTCGTGCGGGCCCTCGAAGCAGATGCGCGCGAGGTCGTACCCGAGGACGTCGTTCGCCTCCTCGAAGGTGCGCCGCGCGACCGGGAACGCCGCGGCCATCGCCCGCCCCATGCCGACCTGCTGCGCGCCCTGTCCAGGGAACAGCAGCGCGATCAGAGCCGCGCCACCAAGCAGCGGAACCGGTTCATCGACCTCACGCCCGACTCCTCATGCGACGGGGACTGACAAGGGGCACACGGGTGCACGATAGAGCGCCGGTCGCTCGACCGCCAACTCTCGGATGCGCACAAGGGAAACCGACGGCCCCCGCCCCGCACCTGACACCATAGCGCACGTGCCGCCGCTCATCCCGCTCCGCCACCTTTTCGACAACCCGGAGCGAGCCGGGGCGCGCCTGTCCCCCGACGGCCGGCGCCTCTCCTGGGTGGCTCCGCGCGACGGCGTGATGAACGTGTGGGTGCGCGAGGTGGCCGGCGGAGACGCCGTGCCGGTGACCGACGACCGCGACCGGGGCGTGCGCTCGTACCTGTGGTCGCGGGACTCGACCCGCATCCTCTTCCACCGGGACACCGGGGGCGACGAGAACCACCACCTGCTGGCGGTCGACGCCGCCGGCGGGGACCGCGAGCGTGACCTCACGCCGTTCCCCGGCGTGCGCGGGCTCCTCATCGCCGCCCCGCGGGCCACGCCGCGGCACGTGCTGGTGTCGATGAACCGGCGCGACCCGTCCGTGGCGGACGCCTACCGGCTGACGCTCGCCACGGGCAGGGCCGAGCTGGTGGGGCTCAACCCCGGAAACATCATCGCCTGGGCCGTCGACCGGCAGGGGCTCGTCCGGGCGGCCCGCGCCCAGACCCCGGAGGGGGACTTCCAGCTGCTGGTCCGCGATCGCGAGGACGATGAGCTCCAGGTCGTGGCCGAGTACGCCAACGAGGACGGCGGCCACCCCTTCGCGTTCACGGCCGACGGGACGCGCCTCCTGGTGGGCAGCGCCCGCGACTCCGACCTGCTGCGCCTCGTGGAGCTCGACCCCGCCGACGGATCCGAGCGCCTGATCGACGCCGACGACGAGGCCGACCTCTCCGGCCCGATCCTGAGCGACCGCACGGGCGAGCTGCTGGGTGCCGTCTACCTGCGCGACCGGATCGTCATGCACGCCATGGACCCCGATCTGGCGCGCGACTGGGAGAGGGTGCGGGAGCTCCACCCGGGCGATCCGCACATCACCGGCCAGGATGCCGAGGAGACGGCGTTCGTCGTGGCCTTCGACGACGACCGCGACCCCGGCGCGACCTACCTCTACGACCGCGCGAGCGGCCGGGCGGAGCTGCTCTACCGCTCCCGGCCCTGGCTCGACCCGGCGACCCTGGCGCCGATGCAGCCCGTACGGATCGACTCGCGTGACGGCCGTGTCCTTCGCAGCTACCTCACGCTGCCGCTCGACCTGGAGCCACGGGGGCTTCCGGCCGTGCTGGTGGTGCACGGGGGGCCCTGGGCGCGCGACGCCTGGGGCTACGACCCCCAGGTCCAGCTGCTCGCCAACCGCGGGTACGCCGTTCTGCAGGTCAACTACCGCGGCTCCACCGGCTTCGGGAAGGCGTTCACCCACGCGGCCGAGCACGAGTTCGCGGGCCGGATGCACGACGACCTGATCGACGGGGTGGGCTGGCTCGTGGGCCAGGGCATCGCCGACCGCGACCGGATCGGCATCTACGGCGGCTCGTATGGGGGCTACGCCGCCCTGGTGGGCGCGTCCTTCACGCCCGATGTCTTCGCCGCCGCGGTGAGCGTCGTGGGGCCGTCGAGCCTCGTGAGCCTGGTGCGCTCGTTCCCGGCCTACTGGCGCCCGTTCCTGGCAAGCACCTGGTTCCGCTACGTGGGCGATCCCGAGGACCCCGAGCAGCGCGCCGACATGGCGGCGCGCTCCCCCCTGACACGTGTGGCGGACATCCGCTGCCCGCTGCTCGTCATCCAGGGGGCCAACGACCCGCGCGTCACGAAGGCCGAGTCGGACCAGATCGTGGCGGCGCTGCGAGCTCGCGGGGTGACCGTGGAGTACCTGGTCAAGGAGGGCGAGGGCCACGGCTTCGTGAAGCCCGAGAACCGGCTGGAGGCCTACGGGGCCATCGAGCGCTTCTTCGCGACCCACCTCGGCGGACGGGTCGGCGACTGACCCCGGCGGAGGGCGCCGCCGGCTACCGCTGGGTCGTCCTCGCGGTGGGGATGACGGCGCAGGCGAGCATCTCGGCGCTGCAGCTCGGACTGCCGGCCGTCGCACCGGAGCTCCGCTCCGAGTTCGACCTGTCGCTCGCGGCCACGGGCGCGCTCCTCGGGGCCTCGACGATCGGCGTCATCGCGACCCTCCTGGCCTGGGGGGCCCTGGCCGACCGCATCGGCGAGCGGGCGGTGATCTCGTTCGGGCTCGCGGGCGCCGCCGCGGCGCTCGCCCTGGCGTCCCGCGCCGGCTCCGCGCCGGCGCTCGCGGCCGCCCTCGTCGCGGCCGGCGCCCTCGGATCGAGCGCCAACGCCGCGAGCGGCCGGGCGGTGGTGTCGTGGTTCGCGCCCGACCGGCGCGGATTCGCGCTCGGCCTTCGCCACATGGCCACGCCGCTCGGTGGGGCGATCGCCGCCGCCCTGCTGCCGCTGGCCGCCCACCGCGGCGGCATCCCCGCGGTGATGCTGTCCCTCGCCGGCGCCTGCCTGGTCGGGTCGATCGTGGCGGCGGCCGGCCTGCGGCGTCCGGAGGGCGGAGAGGGCGAGCTTCAGGCGACCGAGTCCGGGCCGCTGCGCGACCCCGCGATCTGGCGCCTGTCCCTCGGCACCGCGAGCGTCGTGCTCGCCCAGCTCTCCGTGTTGAGCTTCCTCGCCCTCTACCTCCACGAGGAGCGCGGCTGGTCGTTGGGCGCCGCCGCCCTCGCGCTCGCGGGGGTGCAGCTGGGCGGGGCGGTCGCGCGCGTGGCCGCCGGCGCCTGGTCGGACCGCCTTGCGAGCCGCATCCGGCCGCTCCGGGCCCTCGCCCTCGCGGGCGCCGCCGCCCTCGCGCTCGCGGCCGCGCTCCTCTGGGGCTCGGATGCCGCCGCCGCGGCGCTCCTGATCGTGGCCGGCGTGCTGCTGATGGCCGGCAACGGCGTCTCCTTCGCGGCGGCGGCCGAGATGGCCGGCCCCCGGCGCGTCGGCACGGCGCTCGGGCTTCAGAACACCGTGCTGGCCCTGGCGGTGGCGATTGCGCCCCCCGCGTTCGGGGCGACGGTGGGGCTGCTGTCCTGGCCGGCCGCCTTCGCGCTCGCCGCCGCGGCGCCCCTGGTGGGCTGGGTCGTGCTCGGCCCGCTGGCCCGCTCGGAGCGCCGCCCGACCTGAGCGGCTCCGGCCCCACGGCCACCGGCACGGGCGAGGATCAGGTCGGCCCGGGGGAGGCGCGGGTCACGCGGCGAGCATGTCGGCGGCCTCGGCGGACATCGGCCCGCCCTGCGGATTCGGAGCGTCCTCGATGTGGCTTGCACCGCCGGGGTCCTTCCGCACGTGGATCGCGGCGCCCAGCCTCTCGGCCACGCCGGGCAGGTGCGTGATGACGCCCACCAGGCGCCCGTCCCCGGCCAGCCGCTCGACGCCCGTCAGGGCCTGCTCGAGCGACTCGGCGTCGAGCGAGGAGAAGCCCTCGTCGAGGAACAGGCAGTCGAGCCGGCCGCCCGACTCGGTCGCCACGTCGGAGAGCCCCAGGGCCAGGGCCAGGCTCGCCAGGAAGCGCTCGCCGCCCGACAGGCTCGAGACCGGCCGCAGGCGCTCGCCGCGGCGCATGTCGACCACCGCCATGGGATCCGGCTCCGTGCCGCAGAAGCGGTAGGCGCCGGCCGTCAGCTCCTGCAGCCGGGCGGAGGCGCCCACGGCCAGCCGCTCGCGGTAGCGCGCGAGCAGGAAGCGCGGGAAGGCGTTGGCGCGCAGGTCGGCCGCGACCTGCTGGTGCGCACGGGCCTGGGCGCGCGCGGCCTCGGCCTCGGCCCGGAGGCGCCGGGCGCCCGCCGCCGCACGGCCGAGGGTGTCCAACCGCTCGCGGCACTCCTCGCGCGCCCGCTCGCATCGACGAAGGGCAGGTCCGACGTCCTCGGGCCCCGTCACGCCCAGGTCACCCCCGAGGGCGGCGAGGCGCGCAGCCTCGTCCCGGGCCCGCTCGGCGGCCCGCTCGGCGAGGGCGTCGCGGGTGCCGGCCGTCGCCAGCGCCCGCTCGCGGAGCGCCGCGGCGGCGGCGATGAGATCGTCGGCCGGCAGGTCGTCGGCCGGGGCCTCGAGGCACGCGCGGGCCGCGGCACGCGCGGCGGCGGCGCGCAGCGCGGCGACCGGGCCGCCCTCCAGGGCGGCGACCTCGGCGTGCATCTCGGCCACCGCGTCGGCGGTGTCGGTCGCCGCGGCGATGGCGGCATCGGCGGCCACCTCGGCCGCCCGGACCTCCGTCACGGCCGCCGCCAGCGCCTCGGCGGGGGCGTCGTGCGCCGCCCAGGGCCCGAGGCCCTCACGCGCCCGCTTCACCTCGGCCGAGTCCTCCTCCAGGCGCTCCACCTCGCCGGCGAGCCGGGCCCGCCGCGAGGCCAGGTCGCGCTCCCCGTCGGCCAGGCCCGCCTGCCCCGCCGCGATGGCGGACCGCCGCCCGCTCGCCTGCTCCGCCTCGTCGCCCTGCGCTTCCCCGGCGTCGGCGATCCCCGCCTCCTCGATCGCGGCCTCCGCCCAGACGAGCGCCCCGGCGGCCGTGTCGGCGTCCGCGATCGCGATGCGGACCCGCTCCTCGGCGGCCGCGTGGGCCCGCGCCGTCCTCTCCGCCTGCGCCTTCGCGCGCCGGAGCTCCTCCCGGGCGCCGTCGCGGTCGCCGGCGGGGGCCGGCCGCCCGTCGCCCACCGCCCCGCCGCACACGGGGCACGCGGCGCCGGGCGCGAGGCCCGCGCGCAGCGTCGTCGCGAGATCGTGGCGGTGGGCCTCATCATGGTCGCGCTCGGCCGTGGCCAGCGCCCGCGTCGCCTCGTCGCAGCGCTGGGCGGCCGCGCGGGCCTCGGCATCGGCCCGATCCCGGGCCACGACGGTCGCGGCCGCCTCGTCGCGCCGCCGGCCTCGCGCGGAGACGAGGGTCGACCGGGCCACGAGGCGCTCGTGCTCGGCCAGGGCCTGGGACAGGACCCGCGAGAGCTCGTCCAGCTCGACCCGTCGTGCGGTGAGCTCGGCCTCACGCCCGGCCATCGTGGCCCGCCGGGCGGGCAGGCCGCGCCCCAG
>JAXIPH010000167.1:0-3412 GCA_045403035.1 Thermoleophilia bacterium
GCGGTCGTAGCGGTTCTCGCGGTGCAGTCGGGCCATGGTGGCGATGTGCTGTTCGGTGTGCGGCGGCAAGCCCGCCTTCGCGAGCACCTCGGCCCGCCACCACTCCAGCGGCACGTCCACATAAGACACCGGACGTCCCAACGCCCGAGAGAACTCCTCGGCCATCTCCGTCATGTCGACCGTGCGTGGCCCGGTCAGCTCGTAGACGTGCCCGATGTGCGGAGCCGGGTGGCGGAGCACGGTGGCGACCACCCGGGCGACGTCGTCCACGGCGACCGGCGACGTGCGCCCGGTACCGAACGGCAGCGCGATCGTGCCGTTCTCTCGGATCGACCGCGCCGCCAGCGTGGTGAACAGCGGATTGTCCAGGAACGACGTCGGCCGGATGTGTACCACCGGCAGGGCCGACCAGTTTAGTACCTGCTCGGCCAGCCAGTGTAGCCGCTGCTGGTGCGACTCCGCGGTGCTGGTGGCGGTCATCTGCGACACCGTCATCTGTGACATGCCAACCAGGCCGGCCAGCTGCCCGTGCTCCCGCGCCACGGTGGCCACCACGGTCGCCGCCAGCAGATGGTCCGGCGACACGGGCATCGCGAAGTACATCCGCCCGACACCCTCCAGCGCGGCCGCGACGCTCTCGGGTCGGGTCAGATCGCCGAGGACGACCTCCGCGCCTAGCGCACGCAACTCAGCCGCACGATCGTCGTCGCGGCGGACCATCGCGCGCACCGGCACGTCCTGCGCGCGCAGTTGGTCGAGGACGGTGCGGCCCACGCCACCGGCGCCGGCGATGAGAACAAGGTTGCTGGCAACCATCGGTTGATCCTCCTTCCAGAAGAGCCGAATGCTTGCGGGCTCGGCGCCTCAGAGAAGCGAAGACCGTGCGCACGAACGTCCCGAGGAGGGCCGTCGTCAGCTAGGCGTCGTAGGCGAGGCGATAGCGCAGCGCGAAGGGAGCGAGAGCATCCACTGACGGACAGGCACCGCTGGGGGGCCTGCGGCGGGGAGGAGGCCGGCGAGTCGCTCGGCCAAGGCAACGCCATGGCGCAGACCGGGCGCACGATCAGGGCGCTCGGCGCGGGCTGGGTGTTCGTGAGCGTCTCCCCCTCGGCCGTGTTCGTGCTCGGCGGCCTCGGGATCCTCGCCGCCATGCTCGTGTTTCTCGCAGCCCTCCGCCTGCTCGTGCCGCGCCGCGGCTAGAGTAACAGGCGGGCCCCCTCCGGGTATCGTCGGGGCTGGGTCCTCCCGCGAGGAGGAGAGCAATGGCAGCGGTGGAGCGCGAGCGGCTCGAGACCGGCGTCCTGTTCGTGGGCGCGGGACCGGCGACGCTGTCGGCCGCGATCCGGCTCGTCGACCTGTGCCGCGAGCGCGGCATCGACCCGCCCGAGATGCTGGTGATCGAGAAGGCGTCGGAGATCGGGGAGCACCAGCTCTCCGGCGCGGTGATGAAGCCGACCGCCATCGCCGAGCTGATCCCGGAGTGGAAGGAGAAGGGCTTCCCCTACCACTACGAGTGCACGAAGGACGCGGTCTACTTCTTCACGAAGAGGCGCGCGATCCGCTTCCCGATCACGCCGCCGCAGTTCGCCAACCACGGCAACCTCGTCGTCTCGCTGAACGAGGTGGTGCGCTGGCTCGCCGCCCAGGCGGAGGAGCGCGGGATCGAGGTCTACCCCGGGTTCGCCGCCGCGAAGCTGCTCTTCGACGGGGGGCGCGTGGTGGGCGTGCAGATCCAGGACCGGGGCGTCGCGCGCGACGGCAGCCCCAAGGCGGTCTTCGAGCCCGGGCCCGAGATCCGCGCGCGCTGCGTCGTGCTCGGCGAGGGGCCGCGCGGCTCGTGCACCAAGCAGCTGCTCGCGAAGTGCCCGGAGCTGAACGGCCCCACCCCCCAGGTCTACGCCACCGGCATCAAGGAGATCTGGAGGGTCAAGCTGGAGAATCACGTGCCGGGGCGCGTGATCCACACGCTCGGCGAGCCGGTCGCGCCGGAGGTGTTCGGCGGCGCGTGGCTCTACGACATGAAGGACCACCTGGTGTCGATCGGGTTCGTGACCGGGCTCGACGCGGAGAGCCCCTACAACGACCCGCACGACAACATGCAGCGCTTCAAGCTGCACCCCTTCGTGCGCCGGATCCTGGAGGGGGGCGAGGTGGTGCGCTGCGGCGCCAAGACGATCCCCGAAGGGGGGCTCTTCAGCCAGCCGCGCCTGTACCACGAGGGGGCGCTGCTGGTCGGCGACTCGGCGAGCTTCTGCAACGGCGCGCGCCTGAAGGGCGTGCACATGGCGATGAAGAGCGGGATGATCGCCGCCGAGGCCCTGCTCGCCGCGCACGAGAAGGACGACTTCTCCGCCGCCACGCTGCGCGTCGCGCAGGAGATCTACGAGCGGAGCTGGGCGTACCGGGAGCACCGGGCCGACCGCAACTTCCACGCCGCCTGGAAGTGGGTGCACGCGATGCCCCGCTGGCTCGGCTGGGCGCGGCAGCTGCCGTTCTTCCTGAACATCGCCATGATGATGGTGACCGGGGGGCGCGGGCTCGCGAGCATGATCCGCGCGAAGCCGGACCACCAGCACATGAAGAGGCTCTCCGAGCTCTCGTCCGCGCAGAGCGCGATGCGCGAGAAGGTCGACTACGACAACAAGTACACCTTAGACAAGGTGACCGCGGTCGCCTACTCGGGCGCGCGCCACGAGGTGGACCAGCCGCACCACCTCGTCGTCGCCGACACCGAGATCTGCCGCACGCGCTGCACGGAGGAGTACGGCAACCCCTGCGAGCACTTCTGCCCCGCGGCCGTGTACGAGATGGTCCCCGACGATGACGGCTCGGGGAAGCACCTCGTGATCCACCACGAGAACTGCGTGCACTGCAAGACCTGCGACATCGCCGACCCCTACGCGATCATCACCTGGACGACGCCCGAGGGAGGCGACGGGCCCGACTACAAGCTGATGTAGGGGGCCGGGCGCCCTCAGTCCGGGTCGCAGGAGTCGCCGGCGCCGTCTCCGTCGGAGTCCTGCTGTCCGCGGTTCCGGACGGCGGGGCAGCTGTCCTGCGCGTCCGAGACCCGGTCGCCGTCGGAGTCGGGGCCGCGCGCGTCGGGGTCGGCGAACGCCCAGCCGGCGAGCGCGCCGAGCACGAGCCCCGCGGCCGCACCGAGCGCGGCCCCGCGCGCGCGCCGCCGTCGTCGAGCGCCGCTCCCGCGGCCACCCCCGCCGCCCCGCCGGCGAGCGCCCCCTCCTTCAGCCCGGGCGTGGCGCAGCCGGCGAGCGCCCCCGCGAGGCCGAGCGCGAACGCCGCCGGGGGCGCCCTCACCGCCGCGAGCGGATCGCTCAGCCGCAGCCGCCGGTCTCGCCGCAGGTGCCGCACACGTAGCAGGCCCCCGCGCGCACCATGATCGAGCCGCAGG
>JAXIPH010000043.1:0-8608 GCA_045403035.1 Thermoleophilia bacterium
GCGCTGGGCGGTGAGCTCGCCGACCAGGTGTTCGTGTGCACCTCCGACCGGCGGGCCATCGCGGACGCGCTCCACCTGGCGGCGCCGGGCGGGGTGGTGCAGCTCTTCGCGCCGACGCCGCCCGGAGAGCCGGTGCCGATCGACCTCGGCACGGCCTTCTTCCGGGAGGTGACCCTGCAGTCGACCTACTCCGCGGGTCCGGCCGACACCCGGGCGGCCCTCGCGCTGCTGTCCGCCGGCGCCGTCGACGCCGCGCGGCTGGTGTCGCACCGCCTGCCCCTGTCCCGGGTGGAGGAGGCCTTCCGGCTCGCGCGATCCGGGGAGGCGACCAAGGTGGTCGTCGAGCCGTAGTGTCCGGGTCATAGGCTGACCGCACGTCACGCGACCCAGGGGGACACCGATGTCGATGGCCGACCGTCGTGCCGAGACCGAATGGACCGGCACTCTCACCGAGGGCTCGGGCACGCTGGAGCTGATCTCGAGCGGGGCCGCCTCGCTCCCCGTGACATGGGCGTCGCGGGTGGAGAGCCCGGATGGGCGCACGAGCCCCGAGGAGCTCGTCGCGGCCGCGCACTCCTCCTGCTACGCCATGGCCTTCTCCAACTCCCTCACCGGGGACGGCACCCCGCCCGAGCGGCTGCACGTGACCGCCGTCGTGTCGCTCAACCCCACGGAGGGCGGGGGCGTCGAGGTGACCGACTCGGCCCTCACGGTGACCGGGGTGGTGCCGGGGCTGGACCAGGCCGGCTTCCAGGCGGCGGCCGAGAAGGGCGAGAAGGGGTGCCCGATCTCGAACGCCCTCCGCGGGAGCGTGAGGATTACGGTGACGGCGACGCTGGACGGCTAAGTGGCCGACGCGCCGGAGGTGCTCGCGTCGGACGCCGAGCGCGAGAGCGCGCTTGCGCGGCTGCGCGACGCCGTGGGGGAGGGGCGGCTGACGCTGGAGGAGCTGGCCGTACGGGTGGAGGCCGCGCTCGGGGCGCGCACGCGCTCCGATGTCGAGGCGGTCGTCGCCGATCTCCCCTTGGCCTCGCCGGCTGCGGCAGGGCGACGGCCGGGCGCCCGCTGGGTGGTGGGGGTCATGGGGGGCGACGACCGCGCCGGGCGCTGGCGGGTCGCTGAGCGCTGCACGGTCGTGAACGTCATGGGCGGCTCCGACCTCGACCTTCGCCAGGCGATCGTGGAGGGCGACCACACCGATATCCTCGTGGTGTCGCTCATGGGCGGCTCCACGATCACCGTGCCGGAGGGCGTCGTGGTCGAGATGGGCGGCTTCGCGTTCTTGGGCGGCAACGACTTGAAGGGCTCCGGACCCGCCCCGGGGCCCGGTGCGCCCACCGTGCGTGTGCGCGCCTTCTCGATCATGGGCGGCACCGATGTCGTGGTGTCGTCGCAGGGCGCCTCGGCGCGCCGCCGGCTCGGGTCACCACCGCCGCCCCCGCGGCCCGGGCGGCTGCCCCCGCCGCGCTGAGTCAGCCGCCGCCCGCAGCCTTGCGGGCCACGCCCGCGTCGAACCTCGCGCGGTCGATCACGAAGCGCCGGTGCGTGCCCTCGCAGATGCGCTCCCGCTCGTCCTCGGCCACCGTGGAGAAGGTGAGCCTGCGGCCGTCGACCTCCTCCAGCCGCACGCGCGCCACCACCTCCATGCCGGGAGGCGTGGCCGCGTCGTGGCTCAGGTCGACGTGCGTGCCCAGCGACAGCTCGCCCTCCTCGAGGTGGGGGGCGATGGCCTCGATGCAGGCCCACTCGACCAGGCCCACCATGAAGCCGGTGGCGAACACCTCGGGCATCTCCCGGAACCGCTCCGACTCGGGATAGAGGTGGGAGACGGTCTTGGTGACGGGCACCACCAGCCGCAGCTCGTGCTCGATCCCGGGACGCAGGCTGTCCCTCACCGGTCCACCCGAGCGGTGCAGAGGAAGCCGAGCGGCTCGTCGCCGAGCGCGGTGAGCTGATGGACCTCGCCAGACGCCACGAAGACCGCGTCGCCCTCGGCCACCTCGCGGCGCTCCTCGCCGAGCCGGGCCTCGGCGCGCCCGTGGAGAACGAGGATCGCGTGCTCGTGGTCGTGGCTCTCCAGAGCTGAGGCCCCGCCGGCGGGGATGAGGAAGTAGCGCAGCTCCACGTCCCGGGCCCCGTCGCCCGGGCCGATCAGCGTGTGGCGCTGAGCCCCCGAGGCGTACTCGCGGGGCGGCACCCCCTCCCAGCTCCATCCGTCCCCGCGGCGCCTCACCAGTCCCATGAAATGCACGTTACCGGCCGCGCGCGCCGCACGGCGCCGGCCGGAAAGGGACGCTATGCTCCCGGCGGCGCAGGCCGGCTGCCTGCCGATGGTGAACGTAGCTCAGTTGGTAGAGCTCCTGGTTGTGGTCCAGGCGGTCGTGGGTTCGAGTCCCATCGTTCACCCCTCTCAGACGCCGGCTGCGAGCGGGTGTGGCGGAACCGGTAGACGCGCTAGGTTTAGGTCCTAGTGGGGCAACCCTTGGAGGTTCGAGTCCTCTCACCCGCATGTCATTGGAACGCCCGGATGAACGCCCGGGGCCGATGCCGCTGACCGCCGAGGTCACGCCTCTCGAGGAGAACCGCGTCCGCCTGGACGTGGCGGTCCCCGGGGACGAGGTGCAGCGTCGGATGGAGCGCGCCATCCGGCAGCTGGGACGCGACGTGCGCGTGCCCGGGTTCCGGCCTGGCAAAGCGCCGGCCGAGGTCATCGTCCAGCGCGTCGGCCGCGACGCGGTCGTCCAGGAGATGCTGAAGGGCTCGCTGGGGGAGTGGTACTCCGAGGCGGTGGCCGAGACCGGCGTGATGCCGATCGACGACCCCGAGCTCGACCTGGACGGGGTGCCCGACGAGGGCGACCTGACCTTCAAGGCCACGGTCCAGGTGCGCCCGAAGGCGACGCTCGGCGAGTGGCGGGGCGTCGAGGTCGGCCGGGCCGAGCCCGAGGTGCCCGAGGGCGCGCTCGACCAGCAGCTCGACGCCCTTCGCGAGCGGGCGGCGCGGCTGACGCCGGTGGAGCGGCCGGCCGCGATCGGGGACTTCCTGATCGTCGACTTCGACGGCTCCGTCGGCGGCAAGCGGATGCGCAGCGCCAGCGCCCGCGACTACCTGGTCGAGCTGGGCGGCGGCCGGCTGGTGCCCGAGTTCGAGAAGCACCTCACGGGCATGAGCGCCGGCGAGACGGCCACCTTCCCGGTGACCTACGACGACTCCGACCAGCGCGGCGACCTCCGCGGCCGCACGGTCGACTACTCGGTGACCGTCAAGGCCGTGCAGCAGAAGGAGCTGCCGCCGCTGGACGACGACCTGGCCATCGGCGTGAGCGAGCACGACACGCTCGAGGAGCTGCGGGCCGACATCGAGAAGCGCCTCGACGCCGCGGCCGAGTCGCAGGTGGACGAGCTCTTCCGGCGGATGGTGCTCGACGCCGTCACGGCAACGTCGCCGGTCGACGTCCCCGAGGTGATGGTCGACCGGCGCATCGGCTCGATCCTCCAGCAGACCGCCCAGCAACTGCCCGAGGGCGTCTCGTTCGAGGACTACCTGGCCGCGACCGGGCGCACCATCGCGGAGATCGTGGACGAGCTGCGGCCCGACGCCGAGATGGCGCTGCGCCGCGAGCTGGTGGTGGAGGCCGTGGCCGACGCCGAGGGCATCGAGGTCTCCGACGAGGAGGTCGAGGAGCAGGTGCGGGCGGACGCGGAGGCCACCGGCCGCGCTCCGGATCGCCTCGTGCACGACCTCCGCGAGCACGGCGGCTGGGAGGCCCTGCGCCAGGACCTGCGCATGAAACACGCGATGCAGCGGATCGTGGACGCGGCCAAGCCGATCCCCATGGAGCAGGCCGAGGCCCGCGAGAAGCTCTGGACCCCCGAGGACGCCCGCCGGAGCGAGGCCGAGAAGGCCGAGACGGCAGGGAAGCCGGCCCCCGCGGGGAAGCTCTGGACGCCCGGCGACCCCCGATGACACGCGCGACCGGAAGGACATCCACCGCATGAGCCCCCTGATCCCGATGGTCGTCGAGCAGACCTCGCGAGGCGAGCGCTCCTTCGACATCTACTCGCGCCTGCTCAACGAGCGGATCGTCTTCCTCGGGACGCCGATCGACGACCAGATCGCCAACCTGATCGTGGCCCAGTTGCTGCACCTGGAGAGCGAGGACCCCGACAAGGACATCTCCCTGTACGTGAACTCTCCCGGCGGCTCGGTCTACTCCGGCCTGGCGATCTACGACACGATGCAGTTCATCAAGCCCGACGTGCAGACCATCTGCGTGGGGATCGCGATGAGCATGGGCGCCCTGCTGCTGGCGGGGGGCGCGCCGGGCAAGCGGATGGCCCTCCCGAACGCGAAGATCCTCATCCACCAGGTGTCCAGCGGCTTCAGCGGCCAGGCGACCGACATCGAGATCCACGCCCGCGAGATCATCGACCTGCGCAAGCGGCTCGACGAGATCATCGCCAACCACACCGGCCAGGACCTCGAGAAGGTGGCCAAGGACACGGAGCGCGACTTCTTCATGTCGAGCGCAGAGGCCAAGGAGTACGGCATCGTCGACCGGGTGATCGAGAGCCACTAGTCCGCCACTCGGCAGACCCCTTCTGATGGCCAAGACCCAAGAGCCGAACGAGCAACTCCTCTGCAGCTTCTGCGGCAAGTCGCAGCGGCAGGTGAAGAAGCTGATCGCCGGCCCCGGCGTCTACATCTGCGACGAGTGCATCGATCTCTGCAACGAGATCATCGACGAGGAGCTGACCACCCCGGTCAGCTTCGACCCCGACTCGCTGCCGCGGCCGCGCGAGATCTACGACGTCCTGAACGACTACGTGGTGGGTCAGGAGGAGGCCAAGCGCACCCTCGCGGTGGCCGTCTACAACCACTACAAGCGCGTCAACATGATGTCGTCCAGCGACGGCGACATCGAGCTCCAGAAGAGCAACATCCTGCTGCTCGGGCCCACCGGGTGCGGCAAGACCCTGCTCGCGCAGACGCTGGCGCGCATCCTGAACGTGCCGTTCGCCATCGCCGACGCGACCGCCCTCACCGAGGCCGGCTACGTGGGCGAGGACGTCGAGAACATCCTGCTGAAGCTGATCCAGGCGGCCGACTTCGACGTCAAGAAGGCCGAGACGGGGATCATCTACATCGACGAGGTGGACAAGATCGCGCGGAAGGCGGACAACCCGTCCATCACGCGCGACGTGTCGGGCGAGGGCGTGCAGCAGGCGCTGCTGAAGATCCTCGAGGGCACGGTGGCATCGGTGCCGCCCCAGGGGGGGCGCAAGCACCCCCACCAGGAGTTCCTCACCATCGACACCACCAACGTGCTGTTCATCTGCGGGGGCGCGTTCGCGAACCTCGAGAAGATCATCGAGCGCCGCATCGGGCACAAGGGCGTGGGCTTCGCCGCCGAGGTCCGCAGCCGGCGCGAGCACGACCCGCACGACGTCTTCAGCGAGGTGCTGCCCGAGGACCTCATGAACTACGGGCTCATCCCGGAGTTCATCGGGCGCCTCCCCGTGATCTCCGCGGTCCACCAGCTCTCGCGCGAGGACCTGGTGCAGATCCTGACCGAGCCCAAGAACGCGCTCGTGCGCCAGTACCGGCGCTTCTTCAGCTTCGACCACGTCGACCTGGTCTTCGCCGACGACTCCCTGCAGGCGATCGCCGACCGGGCCCTCCACCGCGAGACCGGTGCCCGCGGGCTGCGCTCCATCATGGAGGCCGCCCTGCTGGACGTGATGTTCGAGCTCCCCTCGCGCGACGACGTTCTCAAGTGCGTGGTCACCCGCGAGACGATCGAGAAGGGCCTGCCCCCGACCCTCGTCACCGAAGCGCCTGGACGGGTGGCCGAGGCCGGCGGCGAATCCGCCTGAGCGCCCCGGGCCCCGGCGCGATGGGCGGACACAGGCCCTCGGGCTCGGCCGCCCTCGGCGGCAGGTTCGAGCCGGGCGAGGTCGAGAGCCGCTGGATCCGGGCCTGGCGTGAGGCCGGGGTCGGGCACGCCGACCCCGCGAGCGACCGCCCGCCCTACGCGATCGCGATCCCGCCGCCGAACGTCACCGGCGCGCTCCACATGGGGCACGCGCTGAACAACACGATCCAGGACGTCCTGATCCGCTCGCGCCGGATGGCGGGCGACGAGGCGCTCTGGATCTGCGCCACCGACCCCGCCGGCATCGCCACCCAGGCGGTGGTCGAGAGGGCGCTCGAGGCCGAGGGCCTCACGCGCGCCGAGCTCGGCCGCGAGGAGTTCGTCCGCCGGGTGTGGCAGTGGAAGGGCAAGTACGGCGGCCAGATCATCGGCCAGCTGCGGCGGCTGGGGTGCACGCTCGACTACGCCCGCGAGCGCTTCACCATGGACGAGGGCTATGTGGCCGCGGTGCAGCGGGTCTTCGTGGACCTGTACGACAAGGGCTACATCTACCGCGACCGTTACATGGTCAACTGGGACCCGGGGCTGGGCTCGGCCATCTCCGACCTCGAGGTGGAGGACCGCGAGGTCACCGACACGCTGGTGAGCATCGCCTACCCGCTCGCCGACGGGAGCGGTGAGATCGTGGTGGCGACGGTGCGGCCCGAGACGATGCTCGGCGACACGGCCGTGGCCGTGAACCCCGGCGACGAGCGGTACCGCGGCCTGGTGGGCAGGACGGTCGTGCTCCCGCTCGCGGGCCGCGAGATCCCGATCGTGGCCGACGACCACGTGCTGCCCGAGTTCGGCACCGGCGCCCTCAAGGTGACGCCCGCGCACGCGCCCGACGACTTCGAGATCGCCCGCCGGCACGGGCTGCCCGCCGTGAACGTCATCGGCGAGGACGGGCGCATGACCGACGAGGCGCCCGAGCGCTACCGCGGCCTCACGCCCGCCGAGTGCGCCGTGCGCGTGATCGAGGACCTCCGTGCCGAGGGCCTGTTGCGCGCCGAGCGGCCGTACACCCACACCGTCCCGTTCTCCCACCGCTCCGGCGCGCGGGTGGAGCCGCTCGTCTCGCTGCAGTGGTTCTGTGACATGACCCGGCTCGCGGCCCCGGCCATCGCGGCGGTGGAGGAGGGGCGGGTGAGGTTCACGCCCCCCAAGTGGGGCGAGGTCTACCTCAACTGGATGCGCGAGATCCGGCCCTGGTGCGTGAGCCGCCAGCTCTGGTGGGGTCACCAGATCCCGGTCTACTACCGCGGCGACGAGGTCCACGTCTCGGCCGAGCCTCCGGAGGGCACGGGCTGGGAGCGCGACCCGGATGTCCTCGACACCTGGTTCAGCTCGGCGCTGTGGCCGTTCGCCACCCTCGGCTGGCCCGAGCGGACCCCCGAGCTCGAGCGCTTCTATCCCACCCAGGTGCTCTCGACGGCCCGCGACATCATCTTCCTGTGGGTGGCCCGGATGGTGATGATGGGCCTCGAGTACATGGGCACCGAGCCGTTCTCGGACGTCTACATCCACTCGGTCTTGCAGGCGCCCGACGGCCGGCGCATGAGCAAGTCGCTCGGCACGGGGATCGATCCGATCGAGCAGATCGAGAGCCACGGCGCCGACGCCCTCCGGTTCGGCCTGCTGATGATGTCGAGCACCCAGGACGTGCGGTTCAGCGCGGACCGGATCGACCAGGGCCGGCAGCTCGTGACCAAGCTCTGGAACGCGGCCCGGCTTGTGCGCGACCGCGGCGGGCGCGGCGGCGAGCCGGCCCCGGCCGCGGAGAGCCTCGCGGATCGCTGGATCGCGTCCCGTGTGACCGGGGCCGTCGAGCAGGCCGGCGCGCTGACGGACGGCTTCCAGCTCTCGCAGCTCGCCGACCTCGTGTACCACCTGGTCTTCGACGACTTCTGCGACTGGTACCTGGAGCTGCTGAAGGCGGGGGAGGCCTCGCCGGACATGGCCGGCCACGTCCTCGAGCAGATCCTCGCGCTCACCCACCCCCTGATGCCGTTCGTCACCGAGGAGAGCTGGTCCCGCATGCCGGGGGCCGCGGGGCTCATGGCGACGCACGCGCCGGCGGCCGCCCCGGGTCCACGCGACCCCGGCGCCGAGGCGGAGGTGGCCGGGGTTCAGGAGGTGGTCACCGCGCTGCGGGCCTACCGCTCGAGTCGTGGGCTGCCGCCGCGGGCGCCGCTGGTGATGGAGCCGGCGCCGCACCCTGCGGCGAGCGCCCTCGACGCCGTCGCGGCCGCGCCGGCCGACGCCGTGCCCGGGCTCACCACGGTCCTCCTCGCGGACGGCCGCTCGATCGCGGTCGGGCCGGCCCAGGAGCGGATCGACCCCGCCGCGGAGCGCAGCCGCCTGGCGGGGGAGCTCGCGAAGGCCGAGATCGAGCTCTCCCGCGCCGAGGGCAAGCTCGCCAACCCCGCCTTCGTCGGGCGGGCGCCCGCACACCTGGTGGAGGCCGAGCGCGACAAGGTCGCGCGCTACGCCACCGAGCGCGACGCGCTCGCCGATCGCATCGCCGCACTCGACGCCTGAGTCGCCCATGAGCCCCGAGGAGGCCCTGGACTGGATCGCCGGGCGAGAGATCCTCGGGATGCGCCTCGGGCTCGAGCGCATGACGGCCCTCCTGGCGGCCCTCGGCAACCCGGAGCGCGCGGCCCCGGCCCTGCACGTGGTGGGCACCAACGG
>JAXIPH010000208.1:0-3073 GCA_045403035.1 Thermoleophilia bacterium
GCTCGCCCCGGGCCGAGCCCCACTCCCAGGTGACGTCGCGCCACACGCCCCAGTTGTGGTCGTGATAGGCGGGGACCTCCTTCACCTCCGAGCAATGGCCGGCGGCGCAGACCCGGCCAGTGGCCGAGGCCGCGAGCGCCGGGACGACGTAGCCCGAGAGGAAATCATCGTCCCTGAGCTCGACCGGCGGGAAGTAGCGGTTGGGCTCCGGCCGCACCAGGAGATCGAGCCGCGCGCTCTTCCCGCCGCCGTACGCTTTGGCGCGGAGCCGGTAATCACCGTCCCGCTGGCGGACGAAGCTCTCGCCGATTGCCACATCGGCCCTCGCGGTGTCGAACTCGACCCGCGCCGCGGGCACCTCGGCGGTGTAGCGCTCGTGTCGGCCGTCGGGGCGGCGATGGGTGACCAGCATCCGTCCGCCCCAACGGCGGCCGCGCTCGGCCAGGCTCACCTCGCCGCCGACGAGGAAGGTGAGGTACCACCACTCGTCCGGGCCGGTCACCAGGTTGAAGTAGTGCCACTCGCCCCAGGTCGAGTCGGGCTTCCGCGGGAGATGGAAGCGGTCGATCTCGTCGTAGAGCTGCTGGGCGCTGGGCGCGACGTACGCCGAGTCGGCCGGGGAGTCGCTCCAGCTTCCCTCCAGCACGTCGAGCCCGGCGCCGAGCGCGGCGGCGCGGCTCGGACTCTCGCCACCGGCGCGCACCGCGGCCGGGTCGCACTCGCCCTTCGCGGGGCAGAGGTACAGCAGCTTTCCCTCGATCGCGGGCGCGACCGTTCGAACCATGCCGGCGAGCCGCTCGCCGCCGAGCGCCTGCCGGGTGAGGAATCGGGCGCGCTCGATGGTGAAGAACATCGCGCCGAGCCCGCCGGTGCGCATGGCCTCGACGTCGATCCCCTGCGGCAGGATGGTCACCTCGCCGCCGCCCACCAGCGACACGTCGCGCGACTGGTCGAGCATCGCCTCGCCGACGGAGAGCAGAACCACCATGACGCCGACGCCGATGGAGAAGCCGAGCAGGAGGAAGAGCGAGCGGATCTTCCTGACCAGCAGGTGACGGAAGGCGAGCGTCGTGATCACAGCGGCGCCGCCGGGCGGCGGAACGGCGAGGCGGCCTCTCGCGAGGCGGCTTCGGAGACGATCCGGCCATCGAGCATGTGGACGACCCTGCCGGCCTGCGCGGCGAGCCGCTCGTCGTGGGTCACCACGAGCAGCGTGGTACCGTCGGCGTTGAGGCGGCGGAACAGGTCGAGGATCTCCTGACCCGTCGCCCCGTCGAGCTCGCCGGTCGGCTCGTCGGCGAGCAGGATGGCGGGCCGGTTGGCCAGCGCGCGGGCGATGGCGACCCGCTGCATCTCGCCGCCGGAGAGCTGGGTGGCCCGGTGGGCCTCGCGATGGCCGAGGCCGACGTAGTCGAGCAACTGGCGGGCGCGCGCTCGGCGTTGGGGGCCCCTGATGCCGGCCTCCGCCATCGGCAGCTCCACGTTCTCGCGGGCGGTGAGGACCGGCAGCAGATGGAAGCGCTGGAAGACGAAGCCGAGCCGGGTGAGCCGGAGCCGGGTCAGCTCGCGGTCGGCGAGCGTCTCCAGTCTGGTTCCCAGGATCTCCACGGTCCCTCCGCTCGGCGTGTCGATCCCCCCGACCAGCTGGAGCAGGGTGGACTTGCCGCTCCCCGACGGACCCACGATGGCGACGTATTCCCCGGGCTCCACCGTGAGCGAGGCGCCGCGCAGCGCATGCACCGTCTCCCCATTCATCGGGTAGTCCTTGCGCAGGTCTCGGGCGACGAGCATCGGCTGGGCGGGGGTCACGTCGCCTCCGCGCGGAGCGTCGCGGCGATCGGGGCGCGGGAGGCGAGCCACGCCGGGTAGAGGCCCGCGACCGATCCCGTCACCAGCAACACCAGCGCCGCGAGACTCAGAGTGCCGGCGCGGGGGACGAAGAAGGAGAAGGCCGCGGGCAGACCTGGGAAGCTGGTGAGAATCGCGTCGAGGTACTCCGCGGTCGCCAGGCCGAGCAGGATTCCGGCGCCCGCGCCCAGCACGGTGAGCGCCAGTCCCTCGGCGAGCACCTGGCGCACGATCGTCCTGCGGCTCACGCCGATCGCGCGGAGGGTGGCGATCTCGCCCAGGCGCTCGTTCACGGTGATGGTGAGCAGCGTCCCAACCAGGAGGACGGCCACCACCAGACTCATGCCGCCGAGCACGTAGGAGAGCTGGGTGAAGTAGACCAGCCGGCGCTTGGCCTGCACCACCAGCTCCGCGACGCTGTTCACCGTGAGCTCGGGAAACCGCTCACGGAGACGCACGGCGAGGGCGTCGACCGCGCCGTCGTCCGCGGCCTTCACCAGCAGAAGCGAGGCTCGGTCCGCGGTCGTCTCCCGGCCGAGCCGCTGCATCACCGGCAGCGCCGTGCCGACGGAGGGCTGGCCCCGATGATCGTAGATCCAGCGGACCATCCCGCGCACGGCCAGCCGGCGACCCACCGCCGCGCCGGCGATCTGCGGGTCGAGCCTGCCGACCAGGGTCACGGTGTCCCCGGGCGCGGCTCGGAGCAGCGCCGCGGCGGTCTCGCTCAGAAGCACGCCCAGGGTATCGCCCGGCGCGAGGTCGGCGCCGGCGGTCACCTGGTAGATCCCCTGGGCCTCGGGCTGGATGCCGTAGCCGAAGAGGGTGACCAGGGAGTCGGCAGTGCGGCCGTAGATCGAGGTCCCGAGCACCGCGCCCGCCGCTTCGACTCCGGGCTCGGTGCGGATCGCCCGCACGACGGTCGAGGCGTCACGGATCGAGGCTTCGGTGTCGAACGGCAGGGTCCCCTTGGGGGTGAGCCGGATCTGGTATCCCCGGGCGAGCAGCAGCTCGCTGAACGACTGCTCGATGCCGCCGCTCAGCATCACCATGTCGAGCAGCATGGCCGACGCGACCGCGATCCCCGCGAGCGAGAGCGCCGTACGCAGCGGACGGCGCCGCAGGCTCTTGAGTCCCCAGCCGAGCCCGGTCATGCCCTGCCCCAGAGCACCATCGGCCGGGTGCGCACCAGCCGCCAGGCGGCGACCGCGCCGGCCGCGAGGCCGAG
>JAXIPH010000346.1:0-12632 GCA_045403035.1 Thermoleophilia bacterium
AGGCGGCCACGCCGAGGGCCAACAGACCCACCGCGGCGATTGAGATGAGAAGTCGCTTTCGCGACATGCCGTGTCTCTCCTTGGTTGGTGTGCCCTGATGGGTCGTTGACGGGAACGGTCCGCCCATCAGTAACGGGACTCCGACCTCTGGAGCAGCACCGCGCCGAGCACGATGCCGCCCTTGACCACCTGCTGGACCTCTGTCGCGAGGTTCAGCTGCGTCATGAGGCTGAAGATGAGTGCGAAGGTGAGGACGCCGAGGAAGGTCCCGACGATGGTGGCCCGGCCGCCCGCGAGGCTGGTGCCGCCGATGACGACGGCGCCGATGGCGTCGAGCTCGTAGAGGTTTCCGCTGACCGGCGATGCGCTGCCGAGGCGGGCGCAGAGGAGCACGGTGGCGACGCCGGCGAGCAGGCCGGACAGCACGTAGACGCTGAAGATGACCCGCCGCACCGGGACGCCGGCGATGCGCGCCGCCTCCCGGTTGCCGCCGACGGCCACGACGTAGCGGCCGTAGCGGGTGCGGTTGAGCAGCACCCAGCCGCCCACGGTGATGAGGATGAAGACGTAGACGGAGACCGGGATCTCCAGGAGCCGCCCGGTGCCGAACCACAGCAGCGAGAACGGCGCCGGGTCGCCGAACGAGCCGCCGTTGAGGTCGAGCAGGCTCACGGGCAGCTTGTCGTTGAACAGCAGCGCGAGCCCTCGGGCGATCGAGAACATCGCAAGCGTGGCGATGAACGGGACCACCCGCCCGTAGGCGATCGCGGTCGCGTTGACCGAGCCGAGCAGGGTCGCGAAGCCGATCGCGCCGACGATGAACAGGAGGGTCCCGCCGTCGGGGTCGATTAGGATCCCGCCGAAGAGCCCGGCCGCCGCGACCATCGAGCCCACGGACAGGTCGATGCCTGCGGTCGCGATCACGAACGTCATGCCGATCGCGATGACGCCGACCACGCTCGCCTGGGTGAGCATGTTGCGCACGTTGTCCCACGTGGGGAACGTCTCCGGCTTGAGGACCGCGCCGACGATGAACAGCAGCACGACCACGACGCCGAGCGCGTACTCCTGGAGCTCGAGGCCTCGCAGCCGCGAGAGCCGGCCGAGGATGTTGCCGGCGGTCACTCGATCTCCTCGGCCAGGACGGGGGCATCGATGGGTGCGACCGCGTGCCGCAGCAGCTCCTGCTCGGTCGCCGCTGCGCCGTCGACCTCGGCGACGATCTCGCCCAGGCGCATGACGAGCACGCGGGTGCAGATGCCGACGAGCTCCTCGAGCTCGGACGAGACGACCAGGACGCCGAGGCCCCTCTTCGCGAGGTTGGTGATCAGCCGGTAGATCTCGGCCTTGGTGGGCACGTCGACGCCGCGGGTCGGCTCGTCCAGCAGCAGCACCCGGCAGTGGCGCAGCAGCCAGCGGGCGAGGACGACCTTCTGCTGGTTGCCGCCCGAGAGCAGGCGGGCGACCCGGTCGACGTCGTCGGGGACGGTCTTGAGCTCCTGCAGCTGCTCGCGCACCTCGGCCCGCTCGGACCGGATGTCGAGCAGGCCGGCGCGCCGGAAGCGGCCGAGGTCGGACAGGCTCACGTTCTTGGTCAGGCTCCAGTCGAGCAGCAGCCCCTGCGACTTGCGGTCCTCCGGCGCCAGCCCCAGGCCCGCCTTGATCGCGCGCGCGGGGCTGCCAGGCGCCAGCCGGCGACCGTCGATGCGCACCTCGCCCTCGTCGGGGATCTCGATGCCGTAGATCAGTCCAAGCAGCTCGCTGCGCCCGGAGCCGACCAGGCCGGCCAGGCCGACGACCTCGCCGGCGCGGACCTGCAGGCTCGCGCCGCGCACCTCCGGCAGCCGCCGCAGGCCCTTCACGTCGAGCAGAACGTCGCCACCGCCGACCGGCCGCTCGGGGTAGAGCTGCTCAACGCGCCGGCCGATCATCAGCGTCACCAGCTCGTCGGTGGGGGTCGAGGCGGGGATGCCGGTCGCCGTGGTGCGCCCGTCGGCGAGGACCGTGACGCGGTCACCGATCCGTCGGATCTCGTCCAGGCGATGCGAGATGTAGATGACGCCGACGCCCTCGGCCGTGAGGCGGCGGACGACGCCGAAGAGGGTCTCGATCTCCTCCCCGTCGAGGATCGCCGAGGGCTCGTCCATGATCAGCAGGCGGACCTCGCCGGAGGTCGCGCGGGCGATGGAGACGATCTGCTGGGCCGCGGGCCGCAGCGCCTTGATCTTCGCGCGGGGCGGGATACCGGTGTGGCCGAGGCGCGCGAGCAGGGCCAGCGACTCCTCGTCCATGCGGCCGAGGTCCAGCAGCCGGGCGCGGCGCGGCTCGTGACCGAGGAAGACGCTCTGCGCCACCGTCAGGTCGTCGACGAGATCGAGCTCCTGGTAGATCGTCGCGACGCCGCGCGCGAGCGAGCCCGCCGGGTCGCCGGACGGCAGCGGCTCCCCGTCGAACAGGATCTCCCCGGAGGTCGGCTCCACCGCGCCCGAGACGCACTTGATCAGGGTCGACTTCCCGGCGCCGTTGGGCCCGAGCAGGCAGTGCACCTCGCCCTCGAGCACCTCGAGATCGACGCCCTGGAGCGCCGTGACGCCCGGGTACTCCTTCACCAGCCCGCGCACCTCGAGGATCGCCGTCATCCGGCCACCATCGGGCTCAGGTGGGCCTGGGCGATCCGCAGCCCCTCCTCGATCTTCTCGGGCGTGCCGCCCCACACCGGGTCCTCGTGCTCCACCGACAGCACGCCGTCGAAGCCCCCCTCGCGCAGCACCGCGACGTAGCCGGGGAAGTCGACCTCGCCGAGGCTTGGGATGCGGTAGCGCCACCAGCCCATGTCCCACGGGTCCGCCTCGCGCGTGGACGTGCGCCCGAAGAACCCGTAGCGGTTGCGCCGGTCCGGGAAGGTCTCGGCGTCCTTGGCGTGCGCGTGGGCGACGCGGTCGACGTAGGGCGCCAGGGCGGTGACCGGGTCGATGCCCAGCCACAGCAGGTGCGACGGGTCGAAGTTGAGGTACAGCCCGAGCGCGAACATCCACTCCCACAGCTCGGGCGAGTAGGCGAGGTTCCCCGGATAGCCGTCGGGGTGCCAGCCCTCCATCACGCAGTTCTCGATCATGAGGGTCACACCGCGCTGCCCGGCGTAGTCCACGAGCGGCGGGAAGACGCCCTCGGCCTCGCGCAGGTTCTCGGCGACCGAGCGGGCCGGGTCGCGCCCGATGAAGGTGCCGACCGGCGGGCCGCCGAGCGCCGCCGACGCGTCGATGCAGGCGCATAGGTGCGCGTGGATCGCCTCGCGAACCGCCGGGTCGGGGTGCAGGTTGTTGTCGTAGTAGGCGAGCGCCGAGAGCGTCAGCCCGTTGTCGTCGAGCGCGCGGGTCACCCGCTCCGCCTCCGCCCCGTCGAGCGCCTCGGCGGCGAGGTGCCGCGCCACGAACGGGCGGTCGCCCTCGCCCGGCCATGCCGCGAGCTCCAGCGCCTCGAAGCCGTTCGCGCCGGCCCAGGCGGCGATGTCCTCGAGCGACCGCTCGGGCATGCAGGCCGTGAGGAAGCCGAGCTTCACGACGGCACCTCGGCGGGGACGACGTCCACCCAGCGCTCCTCGGCGGCCGACGTGAGGACGGCATCGGTGATGCGGGCCGCCCGGAGACCGTCCGCGAAGGCGGGGAGCCCGTCGGGCGCTGTGCCGCTCTCGATCGCCGCGAAGACGTCGGCGACGAAGAGGTTGAAGCAGTCCTGATAGCCCTGCGGGTGCCCCGCGGGGAGGACGGCGAGCCGGGCCGCCCCCGGCGAGAGGGAGGCCGGATCGCGACGGACGATCGTGGAGCGCTCGCGGCGGCCGAGCCACAGCGACTCCGCGTCCTCCTGGTCGAACGCGAGCGCCTCGTCGGCGGCGTCCACCTCGAGCCACAGCCGGTTCTTGCGGCCGGCGGAGATCTGGCTGAGGACGGCCGAGCCGAGCGCTCCCCCGTCGGTCTCGAACTGCAGCACGACGGCGTCCTCGGTCGTCACGGGACGGGCGTCGCCGCCGCCGTTTCCGGGCGCAAACGCCTCGCGGCCCTCGTCGTGGAGCCGCTCCGGGATGGCGGTCGTGGTGCGGGCGCTGAGGCGGGTGAGCCGATGCCCGCTGACGAACTCGGCCAGGTCGCACCAGTGCGACCCGATGTCCGCGAACGCGCGGGAGACGCCCCCCAGCCCGGCGTCCACGCGCCAGTTGTCGTCCTCGGCGGTGAGCAGCCAGTCCTGCAGGTAGGTGCCGTGGACGAGGTACACGGAGCCGCTCTGGCCGGAGGCGATCCGGTGGCGCGCCTCGTGCACCGTGGGGTAGTAGCGGTAGGCGAAGGGCACCGCCGCGAAGACCGCCCCGCCGGCCGCCAGGTCCGCGAGCCGCTGCGCGCCCTCGACGTCCACCGCGAGGGGCTTCTCGCAGATCACGTGCTTGCCCGCCGTCAGCGCCCGCCGCGCCAGGTCCTCGTGCAGGTGGTTCGGCGTGCAGACATGGACGACGTCCACGGTCTCGTCCTCGACGAGGGCCTCGGCGCTCTCGTAGGCCCGCTCGGCCCCGAGGCGATCCGCCGCGGCCCGTGACCGCTCCGGCGTCGAGGCGGCGACCCCGGCCACCGTCCCGCCGGCGGCGCGAACCGCGTGGGCGTGGACAGCGCCAACGAATCCCGCCCCCGCGATCGCGGAGCGCAGTGGCGTTCGTGCCGCGGTCGTGCGCATCGGCACGAAACGTACCCAGGCTTATAACGACGGTCAAGCATAAGTGTGCCTGTATTCGTGCGGAAGCCTGTTCGATGGGCAGCGCATCCTGCTTTACTGCACGCACCATGGCCCTCGACGCCGGCGCGCACTCAGGATCCGCAGACGGGGCGGGGAGCGTCCTGAAGCTGATCCGCAGCGGGGAATCGGTGACGCGCGCCGCCCTTGCGCGGAAGACGGGGCTCGCCCGCTCGACCGTCGCCCAGCGCGTCGACGTGCTGCTCGCCGCCGGGCTGATCTACGAGGCCGGCGACACCGAGTCGACGGGCGGACGCCGCCCCACGAGGCTGGCGTTCAACCACGAGGCCGGCGTCATCGTCGCCGCCGACCTGGGCGCCACGCACTCGCGCCTTGCGGTCAGCGACCTGGCAGGCACCCTCCTCGCGGAGATGGCCTTCGAGATGGACATCGCGGACGGTCCCGAGCGGATCCTCAGCCTCGTCCACGACCGCTTCCTCGAGCTCCTCGGGGAGAGCAAGCACTCGCCTGAGGACGTGTCCGGCATCGGGGTCGGCATCCCGGGCCCGGTGGCCTTCGCCTCCGGGCAGCCGGTGAGCCCGCCGATCATGCCCGGCTGGGACGGCTTCTCGATCCCCGACTGGTTCGCCCAGCGATACGACGATGCGCCGGTGCTCGTGGACAACGACGTGAACATGATGGCCCTGGGCGAGCACTGGGCCCATTGGCGCGAGGTCGAGCACCTGCTCTACGTCAAGGTGGGCACGGGCATCGGCTGCGGCATCGTGGTGGACCGCAGGATCCACCGCGGGGCCGAGGGCGCCGCCGGTGACATCGGCCATATCGTGGTGGCCGAGCACGATGACGTGGTGTGCCGCTGCGGCAACACCGGCTGCCTGGAGGCCGTCGCCGGCGGCCGGGCGCTGGCCCACCGCCTGGCCGCCGCGGGCTACGCCGCCGAGGGGAGCCGCGACGTGGTGCGCCTGGTGCGGGAGGGCAGCGGCGACGCGATCCGCATGGTCCGCGAGGCCGGCCGGACCCTGGGCGAGGTCCTCGCCGCCTGCGTGAACTTCTTCAACCCGCGGGTCATCGTGCTCGGCGGCGACATCGGGGAGGTCCACGAGCACCTGCTCGCGGGTCTCCGCGAGGTGGTCTTCCAGCGATCGCTGCCCCTGGCCACCCGCGACCTACGCGTCGTCGCCAGCCAGCTCGGCGACCGCGCCGGGGTGACGGGCGCGGCGATCATGGTCATCGAGCACATCTTCGCGCCGGCCACGATCGACCGGGCGCTGATCGAGGTCACCTGACGGGCTGGTACCGCGGCGCGTCGGAGGCCGGCGCCGGGCTCAGGCGCACGGTGGCGCCGTGGGGCAGGAGCAGGGCGACGGCGCCGGCCGCGAGCGAGGCGGCCGCCATGAACGTCCACGCAACCTGAAAGTCGTGGAGTCCGGACGCGTGGTCCCCGAGGACGGAGACGAGGATGGCCACGCCGATCACGCCCCCGATCTGGCGGGCCATGTTGAACAGGGCGCTCCCCGTGGCCGAGCGGTCGGGCGGAAGTCCGGAGACGGCGGCACCCGCGAGCACGGGGAACGTGAGGCTCACGCCGATCCCCGAGGCGATGATCCCCGGGAGCAGATCGGCGGCGTAGGCGGGCGATTCGCCGACCCGCCAGAGCCACCAGCCGCACCCGAGCGCGAAGAGCACGGTCCCGGCCACCGCGAGCGGCCGCGGTCCCACCCGGCCCGCCAGAGATCCGGCCGGCCAGGAGAGCAGCGCGACCATGAGCGGGCCCGGCGCGAAGGCGATGCCGGCCTCCAGCGCCGAGTAGTGCCAGACACCGGTGAGGAACAGGACCGTCCCGAGCAGCAGGCCGAAGAAGCTCACGGAGAAGAGGAAGACGCTCGCGTTCGCGACGCGGGTGCCCGCGACGCGCAGGAGTGCGGCCTCGACCACCGGCGCGGGATGCCGCGCCGAGCGCGCGGCGAAGGCCGCCAGGGCGACGATCGCGAGGACCTCGGCGCCGACGACCCGCCCGCTCGTCCACCCCCACTCCCCTCCCTGGACGATGCCGAGGGCGAGAGCGCCGACCCCGACGGCGAGCAGAAGCGCGCCGAGCAGGTCGGGCACGCGGGCCCGGGCCGTGTCCCGCGATTCGCGCAACACGCGGACCGCGAACACCGCGGTGATCGCGCCGAGCGGGAGGTTGACCAGGAACACCCAGCGCCAGCTGAGCTCCACCAGCAGGCCCCCGATCGTGGGACCGACGGTGGCGGCGACGGCCGCACCCGCGGTCCAGAGCCCCACTGCGGCCGCACGGCCGGACGGCGGGAACTCGGGCAGCAGAAGCGCGAGGGAGGTGGGGATGAGCAGTGCCGCTCCGACGGCCTGCAGCAGCCGGGCGGCGATGAGGATCCATGGGCCGGTGGCGAGGCCGCAGAGGACGGAGGCCAGCACGAACAAGGCCAGGCCCGCAAGGAAGAGGCGCTTGCGGCCGAGCAGATCCGCCAGCCGGCCGGCGGGCACGAGCAGGGCCGCGAAGACGATCGCGTAGCCGCTCACCACCCATGACAGGCCGGAAAGGCTCGCCTGCGGGAAGTCGGCCTGGATCGCCGGGAAGGCGATGTTGACGATGAAGAGGTCGAGGTTGGCGAGGAACGCCCCCGCCGTGACCACGAGCAGCACCTGCCACCGGCGCGGCATCAGCCTCGCCCGCGATGGCGGGCGCCGAGCGAGTCTGGAGCAGACACCTCCCGCAGCCTCCGCGGTCGCTTGCATGACGCAACCTACTCCGCGGACGCGTCGGCCGCCCCAGGACGGGCTCCGTCCCCGAGGTCAGGTCGCCGGGCGGCCCAGGCGCCGGCCCGGGCCGCTACCGCGCGAGCTGCGAGTGCGGAGGCGGGTGAAGGGACGGCGGCTGCCCCCGTCCGAACCCGCTACGCCGGCGGAGTGAACTTGCTCGCGGTGAACACCGCCCCCTGGGGATCGCTGAGGACCGTCGTCCGAACCCACGGGGCATCGACCGGCGGCACGAGGACCTTCCCGCCGAGCTCCGCGGCCCGGTCGGCGAGGGCGTCGGCATCGTCGACCGCGAAGGTGACGCTCCAGTGTGGCGGGGTGTCGTCGGGGAATCGGTCGCTCGTCATGGGGACGAGCCAGGCGACGGCGTCCTCGAAGCCCTCGGGCGCCCCGACGTCCGTCATTCGCCGGCGCAGGCCGGGGTCGCGCTGCTCGAGGAAGTCGCCGTAGCCGGGCACGCGCCAGAAGGCCTCGTCGCCGCCCGCCATGTCCAGGCTGCTCGCGTCCCACCCGAACACCGCGCCATAGAAGGCCTTCGCTCCCGCCGGGTCGCGCGTGTGGAGCCCGCTGAAGTTCCAGGTGCCCGGCTCGTTGACGAGCTGGGCCCCCTTGCCCTCCCTCGCCTGCCAGACGCAGAACACGGCCCCGGAAAGATCGCAGAACACCCCCATGCGGCCCGCGTCGGAGACGTCGAAGGGCTCGATCAGCACGCTGCCGCCGGCGTCCTTCGCCTTCGCGGCGGCCTCGTCGGCGCTCTCGACCGAGATGTAGGTGCTCCACACGGGCGCCGGCGGCGCCCCCTCGGGCTGCGAGCCGACCCCGGCGACGTCGCGGCCCCGGAGCTGGGCGACGAAGTAGCGCTGGGATGAGCCGGCGGGCGTCCGGTCGTCGAACTCCCACCCGAACAGATCGCCATAGAAGGCGACCGCCGCCTCGGGGTCCGGTTGTCCCGTGTCGACCCAGCACGGGACGCCTGCCGGATATCCGTCTCGCTCGAGCACTGTCCCTCCCTTCCTCGTGATCGCCCCAACGGCACCCTACGAGGTGTTTAGGTCAGCATCCGTCCTCAACATGAGGGACGACCAGGAACCTCATGACCGAGACCTCGAGCCGCCTGCGCCAGACCACGCCTCGAGCAGAACGTGGTTTCGATTCACTCGGGCGAGACGCGCATTGTCGAGCTCCATCGTCGCCGTGATGATGGGCGCGTCGGTCGAAGGTTCTTGCTGAGACCGTCCTATCCTCGGCGTTGGTCTGGAGCACGTGATGCGAAGAAGCGCTCGACCGTGTCGAGCGGCTCGATGTCGCGGTCAGCGCGGGCGAGGATGAGGCCGCCCTCGAGCGCGGCCAGTAGCACCGTGGCGTGTGCTTCCGCGTCCGCCTGGGGCGCCCCGAACCTGCTGTAGGCGTCGGCGACCGGCACTCGCCAGCCTGCGAGCAACTCGCTGACATGGGTGCGGAGGCTGTCGTTGTCGGCGGCGTCGCAGATGGTCGCGGCCAGTGGGCAGCCCAGGGCGAAATCGTGGTCGACGAGCAGGCGCCGCCATGGGGTCACGATCACCCTGATTGCCTCGGGGAACGTCTCGGCTTCGCTGAGCGGACGCCCGAGATCGTCGACGAGGTCGACGAGGGCGACATCGATCGCCTCGGTCATGAGCTGCGTCTTGCCGCCCGGGAAGAAGCGGCCGAGCGAGCCGCGGGGACCGCCGGAGTGGGCGACGACCTCGCGGAGTCCGGTGCCGTGGATACCACGCTCACGGATGAGCGTCGCGGCACTCCGCACCATGCGCGCGCGAGCCGGAGATCGCCGGCGATCGGCGGCCGGGTCCTTCGTTTCGTTCTTCGCAGCCATGGCGGCAGGGTAGGGCATTTTCGATGACGACCGTGATCGCTTCTGCTAGGGTCCGATGACGACCGTCATCGAATGCCGAATCGGGCAGGAGCAAACATGGTTGACCGAGACGCGCTCGAAGCGGCGGGATATCGCAGCGAGACCGGGCCGATCGTCGACTGGCGAGAAGGCCGGGTGGGACGGAAGGAGACAGTCAGATGAGCGCAGAGGCGGGTTCGCCGATCACTACCTACTTCCGAGTCTGCGACGGAGTGCGAGTGCGGTTCGCCGATACCAAGGCAGACTCGGACGTCACCGTTCTGCTGCTGGCGCCGTGGCCCGAAACCCTCTGGGCATTCCGTCGAATCTGGGACCGCGTCTCGGCAGTCGGGCGGGTTGTCGCCATCGACATGCCGGGATTCGGCCACTCCGACGGTCGCCCGGAACTGATCGCCCCAGACGCCTCGGGAGGGTTCCTGGCCGGCCTGATCGACGAGTGGGGCCTCGGAGCTCCGCATGTCGTCGGCCCTGATGTCGGCGCCGCCGCGGCGCTCTTCCTCGCGGCGAGGGCTCCGGAGCGAGTGACGAGCTTGACGATCGGGGGCGGCGCGGTCCGCTTCCCGATCGATGCGAGCGGCGCACTCAAGGACATCATCGAGGCGCCGAGTCTGGACGTCGTGCGCGGGCTGGACGCCAGGACCAACATCGGCTACGCGGTCGAGCCCGCTGCCGCGAGCGACAGCGAGCCCGAAGTCCACGAGGACTATGTCAGCGCCTACGACCTCGGGCGCTTCGCGGAGTCCGCTCGGTTCGTGCGGCATTACCCAGAACAGAACCCGGTCTTGCGCGACCTTCTCCCGACGATCGTGACGCCGACCCAGATCCTCGCCGGACGGGATGATGACCTCGTGCCGTGGTCGAACAACCAGTACCTCCACGACCTCCTCCCCAACAGCGAGATTCATCCTCTCGACGCCGGTCACTTCGCATGGGAGCAAGCGGCCGAGGAGTACGGCGGCCTCGTCGCCGATTGGGTCAGCGGCGGATATCGGCGCGTCGGAGCGAGCTAAGTGCCAGACCTCGCCGCCGTGGACGAGCCGGCCTGGAGGTCGCTGCCCTCTTGGTATCTGGTCGGGTAGACCGGGGCGATCAACCTTTGACGGGATCGAGCCCACACGTGGTCGTTCTGCCAGGCGGCGGCTACGCTCAGCACGCGGCCCACGAAGGCGAGCCGATCGCGCGGTGGCTCAGGGGTTTGGGCGTCGCGGCCAGCGTGTTCCACTACCCGCTGATGGTGCGACACCCCGCGCCACTCGAGGCGCTACGCACCGAGATCCGCCGGCTGCGCGATGGCGGCTCGACGCGGATCGGCGTCGTCGGGTTCTCGGCCGGCGGACATCTCGCCGGCCTCGCGGCGCTCGCCGAGGCCGCTGACGCGGACGAGGCCGTCGACTTTGCCGTTCTCGGCTATGCGATCACCTCGATGGAGACCGAGACGTATCGGCCGGCGCGCCTGATCCTTCTCGGTGAAGACGCGACGCCGGAACTGAGGCGGGAGACGTCACTCGACGCGCTGGTGACGCCGTCCTCGCCACCATTCTTCCTCTGGCACACGGCCCAAGACGCGTACGTGCCGCCGGAACACACATACCGACTAGCAGCCTCGCTCGCCGCGCACGACGTTCCCCATGCCGTCCATGTCTTCGCCCACGGCCCACATAGTCTCGGCTTAGCAGACGGCGCGGGTGACGCCGCGGCGTGGACAACTCTGGCGGCGTCGTGGATCGGAGAACAGAGTCAACTCGCCGCAGTCCGTCGCTGAAAGGAGCGTTCATGGCAGCCACAGACCAACAGACGACGGCCGACCCGCAGACCGGCTACGCCGATGCCTCGATCAAACGAGTCATTGCCGAGAATGGGATCGAGTACGCGTACCGCGACCTCGGCGCCGGCGATGTGCCGCTCGTCCTGCTGCAGCACTTCCGCGGCAACCTCGACAACTGGGACCCCGCCCTTGTCGACGCCCTCGCCGCGGATCGACGGGTGGTCGCGTTCGACAACGTCGGCGTCGGGGCCACGACCGGCGCGGCGCCGAACACCGTCGAGGCCATGGCCCACGACGCCATCGCGTTCATCGAGGCGCTGAGCCTGCAGCGGGTAGATCTGCTCGGGTTCTCGCTCGGCAGCTTCGTCGCGCAGGAGATCGCGCTCATCCGCCCCGACCTCCTGCGGCGGGTCGTGCTCGCCTCCTCCGCACCGCAGGGTGCGGCCGGCATGCACGGCTGGGCACCGGAGGTGATCGGCGCCGTCGGGCAGCCGGAGACGAGCCCGCAGGGATATCTCTCCGTCTTTTTCGCTCCCACGAAGACGAGTGTCGAGGCAGGCCAGGAGGCGGCAGGGCGCATCTTCGGAGCAAGGACAACCGACCGAGACGAGCCGACGACGTGGCAGGCCCGCCAGGCGCAGTACGACGCCGTCTGCGCGTGGGGCATCCCCAATCACTCGCTGCTCGAGCGGGTCAGCGCGATCGACCTGCCGGTGTTCGTCGCAAACGGCGACAGCGACCCGATGATCCTTCCCCGTTACTCATACCTGCTGGCCGGGCTCCTGCCGAACGCACGGATCACGATCTACCCGGACTCGGCGCACGGCTTCCTCTTCCAGCACCACAGCCAGTTCGCCGCCGACGTGGACGCCTTCCTCGACAAGGCCGACTGATGCCGATGATCGACGTGTACGCCGCCCCCGGAACCCTTCCCGATTCGCCGCTGTTCACCGCCATCGCCGGCATCGCGGCGTCGAGCGCGGCCTCGTGGCAGTCGCCGTCGGCTACACCGCTACGGCAACGACGACCCGTGGCCCACGAGTTGCGCTAAACCGGCGCCGAGCGGGCCGGCTGCGACATCCGGCGCGCCAGCTGCGTCCGGGCCGGCAGAATGCCGGCGCCCTATCGGGAGCATGGGGGGCCGGCGCGAAGCGCCGGTCGCACAGGTCGCCCGGGACGACGCCGGCAGAATGCCGGCGCCGTATCGGGACGGGCGGATTCGAACCCCCGCCCCCCGCCACCCAAAGGCGGGGCGCTACCAGGCTGCGCTACGTCCCGGGGTCGGGGCAAGGGTAGCCGATGGGGCGGCTTCAGCCGGTCGACGGCTCGCCGGAGTCCCTCGCCAGGGCGGCCGCGACCTCCGCCAGGGCGAGCGTGGCGGGCTGCTCCATCGGCACCCGGCGCGGGCGGCCGACGTCGGCGATGCGCACCTCGGCGCCGGGGCCGAAGGGGTGCAGGAAG
>JAXIPH010000148.1:0-10055 GCA_045403035.1 Thermoleophilia bacterium
GGAGCGCGGGATCCCGACGATCTACGGCAACTACGACTACGCGATCGGGCGCGACCTGGAGGACTGCGGCTGCGCCTACATCACGCCCCACGATCGCGAGCTCGGTCAGCGCTCGGTCGAATGGACGCTCGCCCACACGGAGGAGCGCTCGAAGGCCTTCATGCGCGGTCTCCCCTTCGACCTGCGCTTTCCGATGGGCTCGCAGCGGGTGCGCCTCGTCCACGGCTCGCCGCGCAAGGTGAACGAGTACCTGTTCGAGGACAAGCCAGCCTCCCTGTACGAGCGCCTCGCCGCCCAGGCCGAGGCCGACGTGCTGGTCTTCGGGCACACCCACAAGCCGTGGGTGCGCGAGTACGGGGGCGTGCTCTTCGTGAACTGCGGCTCGGTCGGAAAGCCCAAGGACGGAGATCCGCGCGCTGCCTTCGCGGTCCTCGATCTCGTCGGCGAGCGGGTCGAGGTCTCGATCGAGCGGGTGCCCTACGACGCGCAGTCGGTCGCGCGCGAGGTCGAGGCGGCCGGCCTGCCGGTGGAGCTCGCCGAGAAGCTGGTGATCGCGGCGTGACCGGGCGCCCCGACCTGCCACGGCGCCTCGTGGCCGAGGGCCTCGGCACCTTCTGCCTGGTCTTCGCCGGCACCGGCGCCGTGGTCGTGAACGCCGTGGCGGGCGACCCGCTCGGCCACGGTGGCGTGGCCGCGGCCTTCGGCCTCGTCGTGGCGATCATGATCTTCGCTTTCGGGCACCTCTCCGGCGCGCACCTGAACCCGGCCGTCACGCTGGCCTTCTCCTCGGCGCGCCACTTCCCGGCGCGCGAGGTGGCCCCCTACGTCGTCGCCCAGCTCGCGGGGGCGATCCTCGCATCGCTGGCGCTGCGCGGGCTCTTCGGCCTCGCCGGCGGGCTCGGGGCGACGCATCCGAGCCACGTGGGCCGGCTCGGGGCGCTGGGCCTGGAGGCCGGGCTCACGGCCGTCCTGATGATCGTGATCCTGGCCGTGGCGACCGACACCCGGGCCGTCGGGTCGCTCGCCGCCCTCGCCATCGGCGGAACCATCGCCCTCGAGGCCCTCGTGATGGGACCGATCACCGGCGCCTCGATGAACCCGGCCCGCTCGCTGGCCCCGGCACTGGTCGCGGGCGATGGTGCCGATCTGTGGCTCTACCTGGCCGGCCCGGTGCTCGGCGCGCTCGCCGGCACGGCCGTCTATCAGTTCCTGCGCGACGCGCGCGACACCATGCCCGCCGCGGCTCCCGCGGCGCTCATCGAGCACGAGGAGGTGCTCCCATGACCCCCGTCAACATCGATCTCGAGGCGCAGCTGGTCCGGACCATCGACCGTCTCAGTACGGAGTTCGAGGGAATGTTCGGCCGCGAGACGGTCGAGCGCTTCGCGAGGGAGTCCTTCGCGAGCCTCCTCGAGACCGCCGAGGTGACGACGTTCCTCCCCCTCTTCGCCGACCGCTTCACCCGCGATCGCCTGAAGGCCCTCGCCCAGGCCGACCAGCTCGTCGCCAAGGACCGCCCCGAGGTCCTCTACGTCTGCGTCCACAACGCGGGCCGCTCCCAGATGGCCGCGCTCCTCACCTCGCAGCTCAGCGGCGGACGGGTCAACGTGCGGTCCGCCGGCTCCGACCCCGGCGATCGCGTGAACCCATTGGTCGTGGAGGCGATGACCGAGCTGGGTCTCGACATGTCCGCCGAGTTCCCGAAGCCCCTCACCGACGAGGTCGTGAGGGCCGCAGACGCCGTCATCACGATGGGATGCGGAGACTCCTGCCCGATCTACCCCGGCAAGCGCTACGAGGACTGGGAGCTCTCCGACCCGGCGGAGGCGACGACGCTCGAGCAGGTTCGCGCGATCCGCGAGGAGGTCCGCGGGCGCGTCGTGATCCTGCTGAGCGAGCTTGGCGTCCCGACGGCGCGCGTTCCCGCGGGCAACGGAGACGGTCGCTGACGAAGGCGGTCCCGCGGAGGCCCTGAGGCGTCGATCTCCGGCGGCTCAGGTACTCCGCCCGCGGGCCAAAGGGGGCGCCGCTCGCTTCCGCCCGCGGGCCGACTCACCGGCCGGATGGGTTCAAATACCGTATCGAAACCGCGGCGCGACCCCGCGCCCCGCCGGCCCGCGACCCGACGAGGTGCCCCCGCATGAGAGTCCTCCGGACCCCCCTGATCGCCGGCGCCCTCGCCGCGCTCGCGATCGCCGCGGGCTGCGGCGGGGACGACGACGCCTCCGACGCCGCCACGACGGCGGGCGCCGCCGCTCCGTCGGGCGAGGCGATCACCATCGGCTACAGCGCCTGGCCGGGCTGGTTCCCCCTGAAGGTCGCGGAGGAGAAGGGCTTCTTCGAGGACGCGGGGGTGAACGTGAACCTGCGCTACTTCAACGACTACATCGCCTCGATCGACGCCTTCACCGCCGGCCAGATCGACGGCAACACGCAGACGCTCAACGACACCATCGCCGCGGTGGCCGCCGGGGGATCCGAGACGATCGTCGTCAACACGGACTTCTCGGCGGGCAACGACCAGATCCTCGTCGACGAGAGCATCGACACGATCGAGGACCTGAAGGGGAAGACCGTGGCGGCCGAGGCCGGCGTGGTCGACCATTTCCTGCTGCTCCAGGGGCTCGAGTCGGTCGGTCTCTCGGAGGAGGACATCGACTTCCGCGGCGCCCCCACCGACGCGGCCGCGGCGGGCTTCGCCGCGGGGCAGTTCGACGCGGTGGGCGTCTTCGCGCCCTTCACCCTCGAGGCCGCCGAGCGGCCGGGCTCCAAGATCCTCTTCACCTCGAAGGACTTCCCCGGGAGCATCTCGGACCACATCGTCCTGTCCAAGGAGTTGGTGGCCGAGCGGCCGGAGGACGTGCGGAAGATCGTGGACGCCTGGTACGCGACCCTCGACTACATCGAGGCCAACCCCGACGAGGCCCAGGCGATCATGGCGACGCAGGCCGGCATCTCAGCCGAGGAGTACGCCAGCTTCGCCGCCGGGACGGACATCCTCGCCGCGCAGGAGGCGCTCGACGCCTTCACCGACGACTCGAAGCCCACCTCCCTGCCGAACACGGCTCGGAAGATCAACCCGTTCCTGGTGTCGTCCGGCCTGACGCGCGAGGAAGCCGACCTGGACGGGATCTTCGACAGCACCTTCACCGAGGCGCACATCGCCGACTCCGGCGGGTGAGTCGCCGGTGCCACCGCCCGGACGCGGGGTGAGCGGGGGCGGGGCCGGCGGCGGCCCCGCCACGGACACCCCGCCCCAGCGGCGCACCGTCATCACGTGGCGCAACACCCTCGGCGCCCGCCGGCGGGGCACCCGCGGCCGGCGCCAGCACCCGCTGCTGCGCGTGCGCGAGGACATCCCGGCCCGCTGGCGCGTGAGCCTGATGGTGGTCGGCCTGGCGACGCCGATCCTGCTCTGGCTGCTGCTGTCGCAGGGATCCTCCGGCGACCTCCTGGTGCCGAGCCCGGCCGAGACCTGGCAGGGGGGACGGCGCCTCTGGGACGAGGGCGTGCTCCTGGACGACCTCTGGGCCTCCAACCGGCGCATCCTGATCGGCTACGCGATCAGCATGGCGATCGCGGTCGTGGTGGGGCTGGCGATGGGCACCCTGCGCTCGGTCGACTCCTTCGCGGAGCCACCCATCGCCTTCATGCGCTACATCCCCGCCACCGCCCTGGTGCCGCTGATGCTGTTCTGGCTGGGGATCGACGAGGCGCCCAAGATCACCCTGATCGTCCTGGGCTCGGTCTTCTTCAACATCCTGATGGTGGCCGACGTGGCCCGCGCGGTCCCCAAGGAGATGATCGACGCCTCCTACACCCTCGGAGCCGGGCGCCTGCGCGTGCTCGCACGGGTCGTCTTCCCCCATTCCGTGCCCGGGATCATCGACGTGGCCCGCATCAACCTGGCGGCGGCCTGGTCCATCCTGGTCGTGGCCGAGTTGCTCGCGGCCCAGGAGGGGCTCGCCTTCCGGATCGTGAGGGCGCAGCGGTTCCGCCAGGTCGACGAGATGTTCGCGCTGCTGATCGTCTTCGGGATCATCGGCGTGGCGAGCGACCTCTTCCTGCGCTGGCTGCGCCGGCGCGTCGCCCCGTGGGCGCGCGCATGACGGCCACCGTCGTGCGGCCCGAGAAGCTCGAGATCGAGGGCCTCGTCAAGCGGTACCCGGGCTCGCGCAAGCGCCCCCCCGTGACGGCCCTCGACGGCGTCGACATCACCGTGAGCGCGGGCGAGATGGTCTGCATGGTGGGCGCGTCGGGCTGCGGAAAGTCGACGATCCTGAACGTCGTGGGCGGCCTGGAGCCGGCGACGGCCGGCCGCGTCGAGGTGGACGGCGAGGAGGTGGTGGGCGCGGGGGCCGACCGCGGGATGGTGTTCCAGGCCTACAGCCTCTACCCCTGGCGGACCGTCGCGGAGAACGTGTCGTTCGGCCTCGAGGCGGCCCGGACGCCCCGGGCCGAGCGCCGCGCGCGGGTGGCCGAGCTCCTGGAGATCGTGGGCCTCGCCGACTGGGCCGACCGCATCCCGCGCGAGCTGTCCGGCGGCATGCGCCAGCGGGTCGCCATCGCTCGCGCCCTGGCGCCGCGACCGGACGTCCTGCTGCTGGACGAGCCCTTCGGCGCCCTCGACGCCCAGACCAAGCGGACGATGCAGGACTTCCTGCTGCGGGTGTGGCGCGAGCTCGGGACGACGATCCTGATGGTGACCCACGACGTGGACGAGGCCGTCTACCTCGCCGGGCGCGTCTACGTGCTCACCTCGCACCCCGGACGCGTCGCGGCGGAGGTCCCGGTGCCCCTGGAAGGACCGCGGGACCCGAAGGTTCGCCGCGATCCCCTGTTCCTCGACCTGCGCGACCGGATCCAGGAGATCCTGTGGGATCAGGTGGGCGACCCGGCGGGCGCCCTGGGGTGAGGGCGCGGCTTCGGTGCCAGGAGGAGCGGCGCCGAGGGCGAAGAGAACGGCGTGAGGCTCGTTCCAGGAGAGGCGTTCGGGCGCTACCGCATCGAGGCGGAGATCGGCCGCGGCGGCCAGGCGGTGGTCTATCGCGCCACGCAGGTCGACCTCGACCGGCAGGTGGCCCTGAAGGTGTTCGACGACGGCTACCTCCAGCGGTCGGGCGCCGCCGAGCGCTTCCGGCGCGAGGCGATCGCCGCGGGGCGCCTGGAGCATCCGCGGATCGTGCCGGTCTACGACGCCGGCGAGGTCGGCGGGCGGGCGTACATCTCCATGCGGCTCGTGCCCGGCGACACGCTGGCCGAGCGGGTGGCCCGCACCGGGCCGCTGCCGCGGGCCGAGGCGCTGGACGTCTTGTCGGACATCGCCGACGCGCTCGACTTCGCCCACGCCCACGGCACGGTCCACCGAGACGTGAAGCCGGCCAACATCCTTCTGGAGCCGGGCGGTGCCTGGCTGAGCGACTTCGGCCTCGTGCGCCTGGACGACATGCCCGGCCTCACCCGGCGCGGCGACTGGCTGGGGACGCCCGAGTACGTCTCCCCGGAGCAGGTGGAGGGGGACCCCGCCACGCAGGGCTCCGACGTCTACGCCCTCGCGGCCGTCGCGTTCGAGGCGCTCACCGGCCGGCCCCCGTTCCTGCGGCGCGAGCCGAGCGCCATCCTGCTCGCGCACGTCCGCGACGAGCGCCCGCGCGCCTCGGAGGCCCGACCCGGCCTGCCCCCGGCCCTCGACGCGGCGCTGGCGCAGGGGCTCGCCGTCGACGCCGGAGCGCGCCCGGCGAGCGCGCGAGAGCTGGTCGAGTCGATCGCGGACGCCCTGGACGGCGAGGCCGAGGCGCCCGCGGCCGTGCCCGTTGCCGTCGCCCCGGCCGTCGCGGAGGAGGACGACCCCTGGGACGCCGCGCTCGCCCGCTTCTCCGACACCGACCCGGTCCTCACGGCGGACGGCTCCCCCACCCAGGCCTTCGGCGTGCGCGGCCGGCGCAACCCCCTCCTCGCCAGCCGCGACCTCCTGACCGCCGCCGCCGTGGCGGCGACGCTCCTGCTGATCGGCGTCGGCGTCGGCGGCTGGCTCATCGGCACCTCGAGCGCCGACGCCTCGGGGGCCGAGGCGCGCGGGTTCCAGGAGGGCGCGAGCCAGGGCCAGCAGTCCGGCTTCACCGACGGGCGCGCTCAGGGCCGGGTCGAGGGTCGGGTGGCGGGCAAGGCGGAGGGCCTGAAGCAGGGCCGCGCCGAGGGGCGCAGGACGGGGAAGACGCAAGGGCTCGCGCAGGGTCGCGAGGAGGGCCGCGCGGCGGGCGTCGCCGAGGGTCGCTCCGCCGCCCTCGCCGGGCTCACCCCGGGCGGCTGGTACATCCTGCGCGTGGGCAGCGACGACGCCGGGCCGGTCGTCTCCAGCCCGACCTCGATCTCCACCGACGCCAGCCAGTGCTACACGGTGAGCGGCGGAACGGTGCTCAGCGGGCCCTGCTGACCCGCGCCGGCGGCTGCGACTCAAACGCCGGCGTCGGATCGCCTCCTGGGGGGTCTCGCCGCGGCGGCGCCCCCCGGCGCCCGTGGCTCCTTGCCGCTCTCAACCGACGCCGGCCGCATCAGCCCCCGCGCCCGCAGGTGGCTCACGATCGCGGTGGAGGCGGCCGTCGCGATGCGGTCGGTGCGCTTCAGGAAGGGGTCGTCGAGCGGCGGGGCGCCGGCCTCGAGGATGACGCGGGCCCCCGCGCGGGTGCGGTAGAAGCCGTAGAAGCGGGTCATCCGGCGGTTGCCATCGCGAGACTCGACCCCCCCGAAGGTGGCACGAGCCCCGAAGCGCGGCGTGTGGATGCGAGCGAAGGTGGACGCCAGGCGCTGGGCCAGGTCGGCGGAGCGGCGCTCCACCGAGGGCGTCACGAGGGTGGCGGTGCGGTGCGGTGCGCTGTCCGGGTAGGGGGTCGACGATGGGGTGCCGCCCCCCTCGCCGTGGTACCAGTTCTCGGACAGCCCGGTGAAGGCGTGGCCGATCCCGGCGCGCCCGCCGGCGGCGTCGTGGTGGAGGCTGATGAAGACGGCCCCGCGCGCGGCGAGCGGCGTCACGAGCCCGGGGGTGCGCCGCGCATCTACGCCGGCCGCCTGCAACCGCGCGACCACTCGCGTGGCGAGCCGTGTGGTGAAGCCGATCTCCGACCCGAAGGGGCCGGTGCCGGCTCCGGTCTGGTCGCGGTAGCCGGGCTCCCGGGGAGCCTCGTGGCCGGCCTGCACCCACACGATCGGGGGCGGCGGCGCTGCCTGGACGGCGACCATGCGCGGACACACTACGGCCCGACGCCCCGAGGGACGCCGGGCCGTGGGGGAACGGGTTCCCCGGTTACAGGGGGTTCACTGCCGAGGCCTGGGGACCCTTGGGGCCCTCCTGGCTCTCGAAGCTGACCCGCTGACCTTCGTCGAGGCTGCGGTATCCCGAGCCCTGAATCTCCGAGAAGTGAACGAAGAGGTCCTTGCCCCCGTCATCCGGGGTGATGAATCCGTACCCCTTCTCCGCGGAGAACCACTTCACGACGCCTTCGGCCATGCGACCTTCCTCTTTCGGCGAGACCTGATGTGCCCGCCGAACCGGCCGGCGCCTCTCTCATCCCGCGATGTACTGCGCCCCGCGACTTTGGGCGGGGTGCGCGGCGATGGTAGCGCACCCCGGGGACGGCGCACGTCACCCATGTGAGTGCCCTCAGCCGCCCAGGGCGGCGACTGCGTCCGCGGCGAAGCCCTCGATCGCCTCGGTGGCGGCAACGGGGCTCGGCGCCTCGCCGATCATCCGGATGAGCTGGCTGGCCACGATGACTCCGTCGGCGATCGCACCGAGGGCGGCCACGTGGGCGGCCGTGCGGACGCCGAAGCCCACGGCAAGGGGCGCGTCGATGCGCCCGCGGGCGCGGGCCAGGAACCCGCGAAGCTCGTCGTCCACCGCCACCTCGCCCCCCGTGACCCCGGTCACGGCCACGCAGTAGACGAACCCCTCGGCGCGCCGCCCGATGGCGGCGAGGCGCGCGTCGTCGCTGGTGGGCGCCGCCAGGGGGATGACCGCGACGCCCGCCCGCCCGGCGTGCTCGCGGATGTCGTCGCCCTCGTCGATGGGCAGGTCGGGCACGATCACTCCGGCCACGCCCGCCCGCGCCGCGCGCTCCATGAACGAGCGCGACCCGCCGGCCAGCACCACGTTGAGGTAGGTCATCAGCACCACCGGGGGCCCGTCCCGGAGCCTCTCGGCGATGGCGATCACGTCGTCGGGCCGGGTTCCGCCCTCCAGGGCCCGCTGGCCGGCCGCCTGGATCGTGGGGCCGTCGGCGAGCGGGTCCGAGAACGGGATCCCCAGCTCGATCAGGTCGGCGTGGCGCCCCAGCGCGGCAGCGTGCTCGGCGCTGGCCGCCAGGTCGGGGTAACCGCCCATCACGTAGGGGATGAACAGCGGCCGGCCGGCCTCGCGGAAGGCCGCCCGGATCCGCGCGGGCCCATCAGCCATCGAGCCCGAGCGCCCGACCCACCGCGTCCACGTCCTTGTCGCCCCGTCCCGACAGGCACACCAGCACCGGCCCCGCGGCGCCGAGGGCGGCCGCCTCACGGGCAACCAGCGCCAGGGCGTGCGAGCTCTCGAGCGCCGGGATGATCCCCTCCGAGCGCGAGCAGGCCTGGAACGCCGTGAGCGCCTCGGCGTCGGTGGCGCTCTCATAGCGGACCCGCCCGGAGTCGCGCAGGAAGCTGTGCTCGGGCCCGACCCCGGGGTAGTCGAGGCCGGCCGAGATCGAGTGCGGCTCGGTCACCTGGCCGTCGGGGTCCTGCAGGAGGTACGAGAAGCTGCCGTGCAGCACCCCGGGGTGACCGTGTCCCAGCGACGCGCCGTGGCGGCCGCTCTCGATGCCCTCGCCGCCGGCCTCGACGCCCACGAGCGCCACGTCGGCGTCGTCGAGGAAGGCGCGGAAGATCCCGATCGCGTTCGAGCCACCGCCCACGCAGGCCACCACGGTCGCCGGGAGGCGCCCCTCCTCGACCAGCATCTGCTCGCGCGCCTCGTCACCGATCACCGACTGGAGCTGGGCCACGATCTCCGGGTAGGGCGCCGGGCCCGCGGCCGAGCCGATGACGTAGTGCGTGTCGCGTACGTTGGTCACCCAGTCGCGGATGGCCTCGTTGAGCGCGTCCTTGAGGGTGCCGGCCCCGGAGTCGACCGGGCGCACCTCGGCGCCGAGCATCCGCATGCGCACGACGTTGAGGTGCTGGCGGGCCATGTCCACCCGCCCCATGTAGACGCAGCACTCGAGCCCCATCAGGGCCGCCGCCGTGGCGGTGGCCACGCCGTGCTGGCCCGCGCCGGTCTCCGCGATGATCCGCCGCTTGCCCATCCTCGAGGCGAGCAGCACCTGGCCGAGGGCGTTGTTGATCTTGTGGGCGCCCGTGTGGCACAGGTCCTCGCGCTTGAGGTACACGCACGGGAGCTCGTAGACGCGCTCCAGGCCGCGGGCGCGGTAGAGCGGGGTGGGACGCCCGACGAAGTGCTCGAGCAGGCCCTGCAGCTCGGCCCGGAAGGCCACGTCGTCGCGCTGGGCCAGGTAGGCCGCCGAGAGCTCGTCGAGCGCCCCGATGACGGTCTCGGGCACGTACCGGCCCCCGAAGGGGCCGAACCGGGATCGCAGCTCGCCATCGGGTGCCGGGGTGGGAGTCCTCACCCCCGCAGGCTACCCGCCGCCGCGACGGCGGAGACGAACGCGCGCACGCGCTCCGGGTCCTTGCGCCCCGGGGCCCGCTCCACCCCGCTCGACACGTCCACCAGCACCGGGCGCATGCGGACCACCGCCTCGGCCACGTTCTCGGCCCGCAGCCCCCCCGCCAGCGCGAAGGGGCGCCCCAGCGGCGCGCCGTCGAGCAGGGACCAGTCGAACGCGACCCCGGTGCCGCCATCCTTCCCGGGCACCGCCGCGTCGAGCATCACCAGGTCCCCCGCGCTCGCGCGCGCCCGCGCAAGCGCCTCCGGCCCGTCCATGCGGACACCCTGGATGACCGGGAGGCCGGAGGCCTCCCGAGCGGCGTCGGGATCGATCCCGCCGTGGACCTGCAGGTGCGTGAGGCCGATG
>JAXIPH010000095.1:0-12972 GCA_045403035.1 Thermoleophilia bacterium
CCGGCCGTCGAAAACGAGCTCGTCCTGGCCTCCCACGAGGTTGCAGAAGGCCAGCGCCGCCGCGCAGTCGTCGGCCCGCGTGGCGAGCATCCCCTCGCGCCGGTCGCCCTTGCCCCGGTGGTACGGCGAGGCGGAGATGCAGCACACCAGGTCGAGGCGCGCCGAAGCGAGGTCGGCGGCCACCGGCGTCGGGTACCAGATGTCCTCGCAGACGCAGAGGCCGATGCGCACGCCCAGCGCCTCGACGACGAGCGGCGCCTCCCCGGCGCGGAAGTAGCGCGCCTCGTCGAAGACGCCGTAGTTCGGCAGGAAGCGCTTGCGGTAGATGGCCTGGACGCGCCCGTCGGCCACCACCGCCGCGCTGTTGTGGCACTCGCCGTCCCACTCGGGGAACCCGATCACGGCGAGGCCGCGGCGCACGCCGAGGGCCAGCCGGTCGAGTGCCTCCCGCGACGCCGCGGCGAAGCCCGGGCGCAGCAGCAGATCCTCCGGTGGGTAGCCGGACACCGCGAGCTCCGGCACCAGCGTCACGTCCGCGCCGGCGTCGGCGGCGCTCCGAAGCGCCTCGGCCAGGCGATCGGCGTTGCCCTGGATGTCGCCGACGACCGTGTTCAGCTGTGCCAGCGCGATCCGCAGGGCGCCCCTCCGATGTCTCGTCTGGATCGCCTTCCCGACGTCCGGGTGCCGGCGCGCGGTAAAGTCCTCCCTGATCAACGATACGCCCCGCGGGCGGCGACACCGCCCCCCGTGAGGCCAGGAGCGGGAGACGCATCGATGCGCGAAGGCCTTCCCCCCCAGCGCCGGCAGAGCGGCCCCGGAGGCGGTCCCGGAGGGCGCGCAGGGCGCTCGAGCCTGAGCCCGCGCGAGGGCGCCGAGGAGGCGGAGCGCCGGCTCGGCATCCCGTGCTTCCACGCGGGCCAGAAGGTCCAGGGGATCTTCGGCTGCGTCGCGTGCCAGAAGCAGATCCGCAACCGCGGGACCCTCCCGACCTGCCCGGATTGCGGGGAGATCGTCTGGGCGTACATGGAGCAGGGCCCGCGGCCCGTGCCCGAGGGCGAGGAGCCCGGTGCGCCGCCACGGGAGGCCGCCCCGCAGGCCGGTCCGCTCGTGGAGGAGGGGGTCAAGCTGGAGGCGCCCGTCTCCGTGCAGGAGAACGTGAAGCTCGAGCCGTAAGGGGCTTCCCGGGGCGCTCTCCGCGCTCATAGTTCCCGAACAGAGCCGCCGCAAACCCCTTACCCGGACCCCCCACCTCCCACATTCGAGCGATGGACCATCCTCCTGACATCGCGGGGCCCTGCGGCCCCGGAAACACGTCGGAGGTGGAGTGATCCGTCGCGCTCTTGCGGCAGCAGTCGCACTTTCGCTGGTCCTCCCCGTCGTCGCCGAGGCGAAGGACCGCCTCGCGCACGTCGACCAGCGGGTGCCGTCGGCACAACTCCAGGCGACCGGCAGCGGCACGATGAAATTCGTCGGCCGGCTGGCGGTCAACGGCTCGATCCCGGAGCGCGGGACGGTCATCGTGACCGATCGCGCCGGGGACGCCCGGGCCCACCTGGCCGGGGTGCCGCTGGCGTTCGACCGCCGAGGGCGGGCGCGCGTAACGCGCGCCTCGGGGATCCTGTTCGTGAGCGGCTCTGACGTGACCGTCCAGGTCGCGGGCAACCGGCTCACGTTCTCGATCGCCGGATTCGGTCGCGGACGGCTCTGGGGCGAGGGCACCTACCAGCTGAACGGCGATCCGCCGAAGGCCTGGTCCCGCCCCTGGATCCGCATCGCTCCCTCCTCCTCCCCCGAGACCAGGAGGACACGTCGATGCGCAAGATGCTCATCGCAGGTGCAGCAGCCGGCCTGATCGCCCTTCCGGCCGCGGCGATCGCGGAGACCGCTGAGCCGGTCGTCGAGACCGATCCCGCAGCCGAGGCGCAGCCGGGCCCCACCACCGACAAGGCGCTCCACTCGGAGGGCGCCGGCGGGTTCAAGTACGAGGGCTCCGGCGGTCTCGTGGTGACGGTCACCGGCGGCGTCACGGTGGAGGACCTCTCCCCCGCCAAGGACCTCGTCCGGACCCCGAGCGGCTTCAGCTCCATGTCGACGTCGAAGGACGGGCTCCGGACGCGCTACGCGGGCGTCGGGACGCTCACCCTCGACGGGTCCCAGTACAAGGTGCGGGTGCGCGGACGGTTCACGCTCGACATCGACCCGACCGCCACGCACGCCGCCATCGGCACGGCGCACGATTGGGGCGCGGGCGCAACGACGCTGAAGGGCGGCGTCGCCCAGCCGTTCTGGCGGGACCAGGAGAAGCTCCTGGTCGGGCCCGGCGCGCTCTCGGTCGACCTGGCCGGGCGCGGGGGCGTCCGCTGGTACCGCGGCCCGAAGGGCCACCCCGGGACGTCGGTGAGGGTGCGCGAGGTCGTCATCACGCGCAGGTTCGTGAACGGGAAGAAGGTCTTCTCCCGGCGCATCGTGACCCAGCGCCGCTGGTGGCACTGGGACCCCCGTGAGCCCGGCGCCACCTGGCGCCTGAACGGGCCCGTCAACGGCTCGGTGGACCTCACCACCGTGAGCGGACGGGTGCGCGTGTGGGACAAGTCCCCGACTCCGGGGGACCTGAAGGTCGAGATCAACGGGGTCCCGGCCGGCACGCCCACGGCGACGCTCGGCGACGGGTCGGTGGTCTACGCGCACCTGCGCGGGGCCCACGTGACGCTCGCGGGCACCGCGTTCCGCATGAAGGTCGTGGCGTACGACGTGGAGGGCACGTTCACCCCCACGGCCGGCACGCTGGCACGCAGCTTCGTCCGCGGCAAGGGCACCTTCGACACGCCCAACGCCACCGACCTGCGCGCCCACAAGCACGGCGGCACCCGGCTGCTGCTGCAGCCCGCTCCGGCGCCGGCGTGAGCCTCGTCCCGGTTCCGGCCCCGCCCTCCGGGCGGGCGCCGGACACCGGGCGGGGGGCACGTCCAGTGGACCTCGACACCCGGCGGCACTACCATCGCGGGCCGATGGGCGCTCCTGACGACCGCCAGCGCGTGCTGATCGTGGAGGACGAGCCGAACATCGCCTCGTTCGCGCGAATGTACCTGGAGGCCGCGGGCTTCCAGGTCTCCGTGGCCTCGCGTGGAGACGAGGGGCTGCGGATGGCCGAGGAGCAGTCGCCTCACCTGGTGATCCTCGACCTGATGCTGCCCGGGATGGACGGCTACGAGGTCACCAAGCGCCTGCGCAACTCGGGGCAGACGCCGATCATCATGCTCACGGCCCGCGACGACGCGGTGGACAAGGTGGTGGGCCTCGAGCTGGGCGCCGACGACTACATCACCAAGCCGTTCAACCCCCGCGAGCTGGTGGCCCGGGTGCGCGCCGTGCTGCGGCGCGCGGAGGCCCGTCCGGCGGCGGAGGGGCCGCCCCGGCCGGCCACGCTCGAGTCCGACGGTCTCCTGATCGAGGTCGGGGGGCGCGAGGTGTTCGTGAACGGCGAAGGCGTGGCGCTGACCCCGAAGGAGTTCGACCTCCTCGTGACCCTGATCGAGAACCGCGGGCTGGTGCTCACGCGCGAGCAGCTCCTCGAGCGGGTGTGGGGCTTCACCTTCCTCGGCGACAGCCGCACCATCGACGTCCACGTGCGCCAGCTGAGGCGGAAGCTGGGGGAGGCCTGTCCCATCCAGACCGTGTGGGGCACCGGCTACAAGGTGCCGGCCAAGCGTTAGGGACGACGATGAGGGCGATCCGGTGAGATCCATTCCGCGGCCCTGGCGGACCCTCCGGGGCCGGCTGGTGCTCGCGGCGGCGGCCGGGCTGGTGACGGCCGCCGTGGTCTTCGCGGCCGTGGGCGCCGGCCTCATCCGGGCGCAGTCCCAGGTGGTGGCGCGCGCGGAGCTCGACCGTCAGGCCGAGCAGCTCGCGAAGCTCATCAGCACCCAGGCCGAGCGGGCCCTCACCCGCGGGACCCAGGTCCCGTCCTTCGAGCCCACGAGCATCGAGGCGCTCGTCGGCGAGAACACCAAGCTCTACTACACCGGCCTGGCTCTGACCCCGGGCTCGGAGCAGCCCACCTCCGAGATCCCGGCGGTGGTGGCCGGGCAGATCGACTACGAGGTGCTGGAGCGCAAGGGCGTGCAGCGGATCGACTTCAGGCAGCCGGGACAGTCGGTGGTGTCGGAGGCCTCGGCCGCACCGGTCACGATCGGCGGTGAGCAGTTCGGGGCGATCCTCCTGGCGCGGCCACCGGGGGAGCTGGCCTCCGCCTGGCCCGACGTGGCCGGCCGGGTGGTGGGCGCCGCCGGCATCGGCCTGGGTGTGGCGCTGCTGCTGTCTCTACTCCTCACGAGCCGGATCACCCGGCCCCTGACGGCCATGCAGGCGGCCACCCACCGGGTGGCGCGCGGCGACATGCGCACCGAGCTGGGGTCCACGGGCACGCAGGAGCTGGACGAGCTGGCCTCCGACTTCAACAGCATGGTGCGTCAGATCGCCGAGCGCGACGGGGCCAGCCGTGAGTTCCTGATGCGCGTCACCCACGACCTGCGCACGCCCCTCACGGCCATCCGGGGCCACGCGGCGGCGCTGTCCGACGGCATCGTGCCCCCCGACGACGTGCCGCGATCGCTGGCGGCGATCGAGGGCGAGGCGGCCCGCCTCGAGACCCTCGTGGCCGACCTGCTCGACCTGGCGCGCCTCGACGCGCACCGCTTCAAGCTCGACCTCACCCGCGTGGAGCCCACCGAGGTGCTCGACATGGCCTTCGACGCCATGGAGGCCGAGGCCGTCGTGCGGGGTGTCGCCTACGAGCGGCGCATCGAGGAGATCGCCCCGGTCCTGACCGACGAGACCCGCGTGCGTCAGATCATGACCAACCTGCTCGACAACGCCATCCACTGGACGCCGCGGGGCGGCACGGTCCGCCTCGAGGGGCGCTCGCGCGCCGGCGGCGGGTTCGTCGCGGCGGTGAGCGACACCGGACCGGGCATCCCGGACGCCGAGCAGGAGCGCATCTTCGACCCCTTCCAGTCGCTGGAGACGCCCGACGGGCGGCGCGGCAACGGCCTCGGCCTGGCGATCAGCCGCCAGCTGGCCCGGGCGCTCGGCGGAGAGGTTCGGGTGGAGAGCCACGAGGGCGCCGGCAGCCGCTTCATCCTGGAGCTGCCGGGGCAGTCGGCCGAGGGCGTCCCGGCGCAGCCGGTCTGAGCGCCCGCCTCACACGCGGAGGTCACTGGTTCAATCCCAGTACTGCCCATCCCTCGGGACAGCCCGTCCGCGTTTCTGCGCTGCCTTGCAGCAGGCGCGCGATCGCGTGAACCTTTCGCCTCGGACGGCGGTATCCGAGATGATGAGCCCGCTCTTTCGGGACAGCGCGCCCGCCGAGACCCAGATGCGTGAGGTCTACGACCGCCACGCCGGCGAGCTCTACGGCTATGCGCTGCGAAAGCTCGGCGACGAGGGCGGCGCGCAGGACCTGGTGCAGGAGGTGTTCCTGCGCGCCTGGCAGCGCTCGTACTCCTATCGCCCCGACCGAGGGCCGGTGCGGGGCTGGCTCTTCGGCATCGCCCGCCGGCTGGCCGCCGACGAGGCCCGGCGGTCCGCGGAGCGGCCCGCGCTCGGCCACGACCTGGATCAGCTGCCCGGCGATCGGGACGAGCTGGCCCGGCTCGAGGACCGCATCGTGCTGATCGAGGCGCTCGCACGGCTGGGCGACCACCATCGCACCGTGCTGCTGCTGGTGGTGCTCGAGGGGCGATCGCTGGCCGAGGCAGGCGAGGCGTTGGGGGTGCCCGTGGGGACGGTCAAGAGCCGGCTCTTCTACGCCCTGAAGGCGCTGCGGGTGGTTGCGGAGGAGCTCGGCATCGAGGGGGCCGGATGAGCGGCTGCCGCGATGTGAGGACCGAGCTCGGCGCCTACGCGCTCGGGCTGTTGGACGACGACGACGCCCGGCGCGTCGAGCAGCACCTGCTCGGCTGCGCAGACTGCCGCGCGGAGGTCGAGGAGCTGCGCGGCACCTCGTCCCTGCTTCGCGGCATGTCCGTGCCCGGGTCGCACCACGATCCAGCGGCGCCGCCGGCCGATCGCGCCCTGGCCGCCATCGGAGCGGAGCGGCGCAGGCAGCGCCGCCTGCTCGGGGGCGCGGCCGGAGCGGCCGGAATTCTCGGCGTCGTCGCCCTCACGCTCGCGTTGACGCTGGGCGGCCGGCCGATCGATCCGCAGCCGCCCCGGGGTCCGGAGCTGGCCATGCGCTCGGACGCCGGGGGCGCGGCGGGCAGCGTGCGCTTGACCGCTCGGCCCTGGGGCACCCAGGTCGATCTTCGGGCGGACCACCTGCCACCCGTCGCGGGGCCCGGCGGCCGCTACGACGTGTGGCTGGCTGCGGCCGACGGGCGCCGGATCCCGGCCGGCACCTGCCGCCCGCGGGACGGGGCCGCCACGCTGCGGATGCGACTCGGCGCGGCGATCCGGCTCGAGGACGTGGCCGCCGTAGGGATGAGCCGAGCCGGCGACCCCTCCGGCCGGGCGATCCTGCGCGTCGCGATCTCCTGAGGGACCCGCGCCGGCGCGGGCGGTGAACCTCTCGGCCGGCCTCCCGGTATCCGGAGCGACCACACACGCGGCCGGCGTCGAGAACGTCGGCCCCGAACCGGAGGACGCTCCAATGAACCATCTCCTCAATCGCCGCAGCGCCGGGCTCGCAGCGCTCGTGGCGTCGACCCTCGCCATCGGCAGCGCGGTCGCGCTCGGCACCAACGGTGGGTTGGACGATGGCGCCCGGAAGAGCCCGTACCGCGACAAGCTCGCCCACGTCGAGATGCTCGCTCCCGAGAACGGCGACCGTGCCGGGATCGGCAGCCGCGGATGGTTCGTCGATCTCGAGGTGGACTTCCGCCTGCCCCTGGAGAAGACCGGCTTCAACCCCGCGGAGGGTGGGGCCGACGGTCTCCAGCTCACCGGCCCGGGCGCGCATGCCAACGCCGCCCCCCTCCCCGGGGCCTTCGGCGCCGGGCAGGACGACCGCTTCAAGAGCCTGATCGTCCTCGTGTCGACCAACCAGGCCGGGCCGGGAGGCAACGTCGCCAACCTCTTCAACCTGACCGGGGTGACCAACCGCGACAAGCATGAGACCGAGATCTGGGACACCTGGATCGTGGGAGCGCCGGTCTTCGGTCGCAACGTCTCCTCGACGGTCTACGCGGCCATCGCGGCGGACAAGAACGGCAACGGCATCCTGGACGACGCCCCGGCCACCGTGCCTGACTCCGACGAAGACGGCGACGTCGATGCGGGCGATCTGAGGGCGTTCGGTCTGGCGTCGAACGTCGAGCGGGCGGACTTCTTCATCCGCGACTGACCGACCGCGCCGCCCTCGCCGGCGCCGACAAGAGCCGGCGAGGGTGCCCGGCCCCGCTCGGGGCGGGACCTAGAATCGCCCCGATGATGACGGCGTCGTTCGCGCGATGCGCGCCGGCCACCTCGATCTGGGGCGATGCGCATGCCGACTGACATCAGGCTCGACGAGGGTGACGGGAACTGGGTGGTCGTCGAGAGCGCCATCATGAAGTCGACCGTGTCCGACTTCATGCTCGACGCGCCGGGCCGCAGCCAGGCCGGCGGCCATCGCCGGGCGCTCGTCCATGACGGGCAGGACGGACTGACGATCAACTTCAACGGCGACTGGCAAGCGGCCGAAGCTGCTGGAGCACGGGGGCGGGCACCGGAGCGCAAGGAGCGGAAGTCGTGATCCCGCTTGCCAACTGCTATCTCAGCAGAACGACGGCCCCGCCTCACACGCGGGAAGTCGCTGGCTCGATCCCAGCACTGCCCATCCATAGGCGCTTTTGAGCGGCCCGGGGTGACCGGTCGGCCCCCACAGCAGACCCTCCGCCCCGGGACGGCTGCACAGGACCCGGGTTCGTGGCGCGGCAGTCTTCGGGGCGGCCGGGCTTCCTCATGGGCCCGGCACGAGGGTAGGGTCGCGAGCATGGCTGAGCCGCTCGTCGGCCGGGCTGAGCAGACGGCGCTCCTCGCCGACCTCGAGCGCCGAGTCGAGGCGCAGGGTCGCCCCGGGGCCGTGCTCGTTCTGGGACCGCCCGGGCTCGGGAAGAGCCGACTGCTCGCGGAGGCGCGCGCCCGTACCCGGGCGCGCGCGCTCACGATGGTCGGGTACGAGCCGGAGCGCGAGGTCCCGCTCGCGGCGGCGAGCGACCTCCTCCGCGACCTCGCCGCCGTTCCCGGCCCGGGCCGATCTCTCGCGGCCCTCCTCGCCGGCGAGCTGGGAGCCGGGGGGGCGCTCGAGTCGGTGCGCATATTCGAGGCGGCACACCAGGCGCGGAGGGCGCTTGGGCTGACCCTCCTCACGGTCGACGACCTGCAGTGGGTGGACGCGCTATCGCTCGCGCTCTGCCACTACCTGGTCCGCGCCGCCGCGGCGGCGCAAGAGCCCCTGGCGTTCGTCGCTGCGAGCCGCCCCTCGCCGTTCGCCGGGGGCTTCGCGGCGGCGCTGGACGAGCGCCTCGCCGGGTCCCTGGGCCTGACGACCCTCCAGCTGCCGCCGCTCGAGCCCGACAGCGCTCTGCTACTCGCCCAAGCGGTCGAGCCGGGCATCACGACCGAGAGAGCCGAGGAGATCGTCCGGCTCGCCGCGGGCTCGCCGTTCTGGATCCGCGCGCTCGCGCAGGGCGGCACCGAGGTCGATGCCTCCCGCGCGGTCCGGTCTCGACTGGGCGCCGCGAGCGGGGACGCCCGGGCGCTCGTCGCCGCGCTCGCGGTCGCGGGACGGCCGCTGTCGACTGGGGACATCGGGGAGCTGATGGAGTGGCCCGGGGAGCGCGCCGCGCGCGCCGTCGCAGAGGTCGTCGCGCGCGGGTTGGCCGTCGAAGAGGACGGAGCCGTCGCGCTCGCTCACGACCTGATCCGCGAGGGCGCGCTCGGCGGCCTGGCCGACGACGCAAGGCGACGGCTCCACCTGCGGCTCGCGGCGCGGATCGAGCAGGACGCCGGCGAGGACCTCACCCTCCTTCGCGCCGCACTCGCCCATCGTCAGGCGGGCGGAGGCACGTCGCTCGAGCTGGCGAGTCGCATCGCCCGCTCGCCGCGGCGCCGGCTGCTCGGCGAGGAGGGAGTTGCGGAGCTTGCCGCGATCGCCGAGGAGGGCGCCGACCAGGGGGCGGCCCTCGACCTCCAGGCCTCCGTGGCCGAGCTCGCCCGCGAGATCGGCGACCACGAGCGGGCGCTGGCGCTGTGGTCGCGGATTGCGGAGGGCGCGGCGGATCCGGCGTTGCGCCTGCGCGCGTGGCTCGCGGCCGGTTGGGCCGCCTTCGTGCTTGGCCGCGCCGCGGAGGCGCGGTCGCTCCTCGCCGGTGCGCGGGCGGCGGGCCCCGCCGGCCCGCGTGCGGTGGAGACCGACGCCCTCGAGGCCTCCATCCTGATCTGGCTCGACAACCGCGTCGCCGAGGGGGGCTCCCTCGCGGCCCGCGCGCTCGACGCCGGCCGGGCGATGGCGGCTGCGGCCGGGGGCGTCGAGGGGCTCTCGGACACGGGGCGACGGGCGTATCTGCACGCGCTCGGGGCGGCGTTCGACCGGGCGCTTCGCCTGGACGAGACGGAGGCCATCGTCGTGATCGCCGACGAAATGGTGGAGGCCACGCGAGGCTTCGACGAGGAGGCCCACCTCGAGTCCCTGCGTCACGGCGCGGTCGCGGCGCTCGAGGCCGGTCGCCTGCCGGAGGCGGAGGCGAGGCTCCGGCGCGTGTGCGACGAGGCCCGGCGGCGGATCTTCCCGGCTGCCGAGGTCCGCGCGGCGGGCTACCTGGCCCGGACCCTCCTCATCATGGGGCGCCTCGACGATGCCGCGGCCGCGGCCGAGCGGGTTCGCGGAATCGGCGACCACGCCGACCTTCCCGGCTGGCGACATCTGCCGCGCATCCGATGCGAGATCGACCTCCTACGCGCGAATCCGGAGCTCGCCTGCCGGCGGTTGGCTGCGCTCGCCGCGGCCGAGACCAACCCGCACGCCCGGCTGCACGCCCAGCGCAAGCTGCTTGAGGCGCTCGCCCGTCTGGGCGGGCGTCAGCGCGAGGAGGAGGTCGTCCGGCTTGTCGGCGAGGCCGGGGAGTCCGCCCGGGCGGCTGATTGCGCCAACTGCGCGGCGGATCTCGACATCGAGGCCGCCGAGGCCCTCGCCCGGATCGGACGGGAGGACGAGGCCCGCCGGTCGCCGGCCCTGCGCGGCGCCCCTCGGGCCGGCGAGCACTCGGTGCTGAGACGCCGGTGGATCGAGGCCCTCCTCACCCCGAGCGCCCAGGGGGAGCGCGCCGCCTCCGGCCTCGTCGCGGTCGTGGCCGACGCGACCCGCCTAGAGCGCCGGCCCGACGCGCTCTGGGCCGGGATCGATCTCGGCCGCACACTCGGTCCGCTCGACCGCGCCGGCGCCGAGGAGGCCCTCCGCGCCGTCGTCGCGGGCGCAGAGGCGATCGGATCGACGACGCACGCCGCCCTCGCGCGCCGGGAGCTCCGCAGGCTCGGCGTCCGGGCGTGGCGGCGCGGGGCGGCCGCCGGGCCGGGCGAGCCACCCGATCAGCTCAGCCCGCGAGAGCTGGAGATCGCCCTGCTCGCGGCGGCCGGGTCGAGCAACCCGGAGATCGCGCGGACGGTCTTCCTGTCACGCAAGACCGTGGAGCGGCACGTCTCGAATGCCCTCGCGAAGCTCGGGGCGCGCAACCGCACTGAGCTTGCCGCGCGCCTCCCGCAGCTCGAGGCGCTGAGGGAGGCGGGGCGCCGGGTCGAGGGACCTCCCCCATGATCGAAGGCCGCGCCGCTCGTAGCGTCTTGGGCGCGATGCACCTCCATCCCCATCTCGCCTTCGAGCTCATGCGCTCCACCGACCGCCAGCGGTTGGCGGAGGGCGCCGCGTCGCGGGCCTCGGCCAAAGCCGCGATGGCGCCGCGTGGCGGGCCACGGCCAAAGCGGCGATGGCGGCGCGCACCCACCCTCTCGCACGAGGTAGGCCAGGCGGCAGGCGGGCCGTCGCTCATGCAGTGAGGCCGATCGCGATCCTGGACGCCTCTGTCAAGGCAGCCGGGAGGGCGTCGCCTTGGCCCCGGGCGCAGCGCTGCCCGGGCCCGGGAGCACGTCGACATCGTCCGCGTGCATCGGCTCGCCACAGCGGGCGCAGCGCAGTTCGACTCCACTGATCTCCCCGCAGGCGTGATGGCGGTAGAGCACCGGCGGGCCGGGCTCGCCGGCGAGCCACCGTCGCCCCAGCCGGCCATGACCATGAGCAGGTCGACGAGCTCGGCGCCCTTCGCGGTCAGGTGGTACTCGTATCGTGGGCGCCGGTCGTAGGGACGGCGCTCGAGCACACGCTGTTGGACGAGATGGTTGAGTCGCTCGGTCAGGACCTTGCGCGAGATGCCGAGGTCGGCCTGGATCTCGTCGAAGCGGTTCATCCCGACCCATACGTCGCGCAGGATCAGCGGTGACCATGGTTCTCCGATCACGTCGAGTGTGCGCGCAATCGAGCAGGCCATCTCGCCGAAGTTCGTGCGTTGCATGGCGGGAGTCTAACACTTGGGGTTTTCTTACGGAACTCTAGCTGGTACGGTCGTCGAGTCTCGTTAAGGAACCTCGAAGGGGGTCAGTGATGAGCAAGGTGTTCAGCGCCTTGGCGGTCTCGGTCGATGGGTACATCACCGGTCGTGACCCTGGCCCGGGCCGTGGGCTCGGCGATGGCGGCAGGCTCTTCGACTGGTACTTCGACGGCGATGTCCCCAGTCGGGTGTTCGACAGTTTCAGGCTCTCGGAGCCCAGCGCCCGGTTCTTCGATGCCGTGGCCGGTCGCGTCGGCGCAAGCGTCGCCGGCCGTAGCACGTATGAGGACTCCGACCGCTTCGGCGACGACGGGACGCCGCACCCGGCAGCGCCGCTGTTCGTCCTCAGCCACAGGCCGGCGCCGCAGATGGGCGGCCGCCAGAGGCTGATCACGACCGGGCTGGCGGACGCCCTCGCGGCCGCCCGGGATGCAGCCGACGGCAAGGACATCGCCCTCATGGGTGAAGTCCTGGTGACCGAAGCCCTGAAGGCGCGGTTGGTCGACGAGCTGATCCTGCACCAGGTCCCCGTCCTGCTCGGCACTGGCCGCCCCTACTTCCACAGCCTGCCCGAGCACATCCAGCTGCGCCTGCTGGAGGCCGTTCCGGCACCCGGCGTGACCCACCTCCACTACGAGGTGGTCCGATGATCCTCGTCACCGGCGGGCTGGGCATGATCGGCGCCCACACCGCCCGCGCGCTCGTCGACCTCGGACACGAGGTCGTCGTCACCGCGCACCGCCGGACCGAGGTCCCGTCGTTCCTCGCCGGCCGGGTCACCGTGGAACCCCTCGACGTCACCGACCGGGACGCCTTCCTCGCCCTCGCCCGTCGCCACGACATCAGCGACATCGTCCACCTCGCCGCCAGCCTCCCCCACGAGGACCCGGTCTGCTTGTTCCGCACGGAGACGACCGGCCTGCTCAACGCGCTGGACGCCGCCCGCACCTGGGGCGTCCGCACGTTCGCCGTCGCCGGCAGCGTCGGCGTGTACGCCGGTCGGACCGAGACCCGCTGGCACGAGGAGCTCGCGCTGCCCGCCGCGGAGCTGCCGCACCCGATCGTCGCCTTCAAGAAGGCCGTCGAGCCACTCACCACGCACAGCCTCCAGGGCAGCGGGATCCAGCCGGTCGTGCTCCGGATCGGGACCATCTGGGGACCGCTCATCGACCCGGAATCGCCGTTCTTCCCCATCCCCTCCTACATCAACGCCGTGCTCCGCGGTGCGGAGCCGCGGCCGCTGCACGCCGACGACGGCGGTGACTGCTGCTACGCACCCGACACCGGGCGCGCGATCGCCCTCCTGATGACCGCGGAGACCCTGCGGCACGACACCTACCTCGACACCACCCGGCTCACCCATGACACCGGCTTCGCGCCGGCCTTCGACGTCGCC
>JAXIPH010000014.1:0-5575 GCA_045403035.1 Thermoleophilia bacterium
CCGCGATGACCTGGCGCCCGAGGCGTACGTCCTCTCGGCCCCGTTCGCGCTGGAGGACTCGCGCGCGTGGGCCCGCGGCCTTGCGATGGGGCAGAGCCGGGCCTCCCAGCTCGTCGCCCGGATCGTTGACCCTCGACCCGGCGAGCGCGTGCTCGACCTGTGCGCGGCCCCGGGCGCCAAGGCCACCCATCTCGCGGCGCTGTCGCGCGGGGGCGCGAGGATCACGGCCGTCGAGCTGCGGCCCGCCCGGGCCCGCCAGCTGCGCGAGCTGGCCCACCGCATGGGCGCCGTGATCGAGATCGTCGAGGGCGATGCCCGGGACGTCCCCCTTCCGGGCGGCTTCGACGCCGTGCTGGTCGATCCACCCTGCACCGGCCTCGGGGTGCTGTCCGCGCGGCCCGACGCCCGCTGGCGGCGGCGCGAGGAGGCGCTCGGCCCGCTGGTGGAGCTGCAGCGCGACCTGCTGGCGCGCGGCCTCGCGCTGGCTCGGCCGGGGGGGCGCGTCGTCTACTCCACCTGCACGCTGATCGCCGAGGAGAACGAGGACGTCGTGCGCGCCGTGGGCGGGCGGGTGGAGGACCTCGCGGCGGAGTACCCGGACCTGGCCCACCCGCGGCTCCCGGGCGCGCTCCTCACCCTTCCGCACCGCCACGGCACGGATGGGTTCTTCGTCGCGCGGCTGCGGGCCGGGGGGGCCCCGTGAGCCCCGCGCTGCCCGAGCGCCCGTTCGTGCTGCCCTCGCTGATGTCCGCCGACCCGCTGCGCGTGGGCGCGCAGCTCGACGCCCTCGTCGCCGCAGGGGCGCGGGCCTTCCACGTGGACGTCATGGACGCCCATTTCGTGCCCAACCTCACCCTGGGGCCGGACTTCGCGCGCGCCGTGGCCGGTCCGATCCACGCGGCCGGGGGCCTCGTGGACGTGCACCTGATGGTGGCCCGTCCCGGCGCGATCGTGCCCCTCTTCTCCGAGGCGGCGGACGCGATCACGGTGCACGTGGAGGCCGACCCGCACCCGCACCGCCTGCTGACGGCCATCCGCGAGGCCGGCTGCCTCGCGGGCCTGGCGCTCAACCCGGGCACCCCGGTGGAGCACGTCGCCGAGCTCGGCGACGACCTCGACTACGTGAACCTGCTGTCGATCGACCCCGGTTTCGCCGGCCAGGCGTTCACCGCGGGCACCCCGCGCCGGGTGGAGCGGCTGCGCCGGCTCCTGCCCGACCGGGTGGCCATCGAGATCGATGGCGGCATCGACCGCGACAGCCTGCCCCTGGTGCGCGACGCGGGGGCGGGCATGTTCGTCTCGGCGTCGACGGTCTTCCGCGCTGCCGATCCGGTGGCCTCGTTCCGCGAGCTCGCGGGCCTGGCGCGCGGGTGAGCCTGACCGGCACCGAGCGCTCTGCCCTGGCGCGGGCGCGCGAGCTGGCCGAGGGGGGCCGCGGGCGCGTGAGCCCCAACCCGCTGGTGGGCGCGGTCGTGCTCCGCGGCGAGCGCATCGTGGCCGAGGGATGGCACGAGGGCCCGGGCCTGCCGCACGCGGAGGCGATGGCCCTGGCGGCCGCGGGCGAGGAGGCCCGCGGCGCGACGGTGGTGTGCACCCTGGAGCCCTGCTCCCACCACGGCCGCACTCCTCCCTGCGCCGACGCCCTCGTCGCGGCCGGCGTGGCGCGCGTGGTCATCGGCTGCGCCGATCCCCTCGAGCGCGCGCGTGCCCGGGAGCGCGACCCGCTCCGCGCCGCGGGCATCGACGTGGCCGTGGCCAACGGCGCCGACGGCCGGGCGTGCGCCGAGCAGAACGCCGCCTTCCTCACCTGGGCGATCACCGGCCTGCCCCATGTGACCCTGAAGCTCGCCACCAGCCTGGACGGCAAGATCGCCACAGCGGCCGGCGAGAGCCGCTGGATCTCGGGGCCCGCCTCGCGCGCCCTGGTGCACCGCTGGCGGGCCGATCACGACGCGGTGGCCGTGGGGGTGGGGACCGCGCTGGCCGACGACCCGCGCCTCACGGCCCGGGGCGTGGACGGGCCCCTCCGCCAGCCGGCGCGGGTCGTCTTCGACTCGTCCGCCCGCCTGCCGCTCGGCTCGGCGCTGGTCCTCGGCGCCCGGGAGCACCCAGTGATCGTGCTCGCGTCGGTCGATGCCCCGCCGGACCGGGTCGCGGCCCTGGAGGCCGCCGGCGTCGAGGTCGTCCTGCTGCCGGGCGGTCCCGAGGAGCGGATCGGCGGCGGGCTGCGCGCCCTGGGGACGGCGGGGATCCAGTCGCTCCTCGTGGAGGGGGGCGCCGAGCTCGCGGGCGCGATGGTCGCGGCCGGCGCCGTCGACCGGGTGGCGTGGTTCCTGGCGCCGCTCCTCATCGGCGGCCGCGACGCCCCCTCGGCCATCGGCGGGGCCGGCCCGCCGGCCCTGGGCGATGCGCCGCGCCTGGGAGGGCTCACCTGTGAGCGGGTCGGCGACGACCTGCTGGTGACCGGGCGCCTGCGCCCGCTGGCCGGCGCGGAGTAGGGCGTGTTCACGGGCCTCATCGAGGAGGCCGGCGTCGTGGCCGGCGTGGCCCCGGCGCCGGAGGGAGCGCGCCTGGTGATCTCGGCGGCCGCCGTGCTGGAGGGCCTGAGGGTGGGCGACTCGGTGGCCGTCAGCGGGGCGTGCCTCACCGCGGTGGATGTCTCGGCGGGCCGGTTCTCGGCGGATTGCGTGGCCGAGACCCTCCGGCGCACCTCCCTCGGCTCCCTCCAGGCCGGCGACCGCGTGAACCTGGAGCGGCCGATGCGGCTGGGGGACCGCCTGGACGGCCACATCGTCCAGGGGCACGTGGACGGTGTCGGCCGCGTGCGCGCGACCCGTCGCGAGGGGGAGAGCACGATCCTCGAGATCGCCCCCCCGGCGGGGTTGCTGCGGTACATCGTGGAGAAGGGGAGCATCGCCGTCGACGGGGTCAGTCTCACGGTCGCCGAGCGGCTGGGGGACGCGTTCACGGTCGCCCTGATCCCGCACACCATGCAAATCACGACGCTCGGGCCGGGGGCGCGCGATCGCGCGGTCAACCTCGAGGTGGACGTGCTGGCAAAATACGTGGAGTCACTGGTGGCGCCCTATGCGCCGCCCCGGGAGGAACGCGCATGACGAGCAGCATGGTCCAGTTCGCCACCGTCGCCGAGGCGATCGAGGAGATCCGCGCCGGCCACATGGTGGTCATCCTCGATTCCGAGGAGCGCGAGAATGAGGGCGACCTCGTCATGGCGGCGCAGTTCGCCACTCCCGAGGCCGTCAACTTCATGGCCACCCACGGTCGCGGGCTCATCTGCCTGGCCCTCACCGAGGACCGCTGCGACCAGCTCGGGCTGAAGCCGATGGTGCGGCGCAACGAGGCGCCCCACGCCACCGCCTTCACCGAGGCCATCGAGGCCCGGCACGGCATCACGACGGGCATCTCCGCGCCCGACCGCTCGCGCACGATCATGGTGGCGATCGATCCCGAGGCCGGCCCCGAGGATCTGGTGAAGCCCGGCCACGTGTTCCCGCTCCGGGCCAAGCCGGGCGGCGTGCTGGAGCGCGCGGGACACACCGAGGCGGCGGTCGACCTGGCGCGGCTCGCCGGCCTCATCCCGGCGGGGGTCATCTGCGAGATCAGCAACCCGGACGGCACCATGGCGCGCGTTCCCGACCTGATCCCCTACGCGGCCGAGCACAGCCTGAAGCTCATCACCATCACCCAGCTCATCGAGCACCGCCGGCGCACCGAGCGGCTCATCGAGCGGGGCACGGCGGCCCGCCTGCCCACCGATACGGGCGAGTGGACGGCGGTGGGGTACCGCTCGATCGTCGACGGCAAGCACCACCTGGCGATGGTGAAGGGCGACGTGGACGGCGCGGACAACGTGCTCGTGCGCGTCCACTCGGAGTGCCTCACGGGCGACGTCTTCGGCTCGCAGCGCTGCGACTGCGGCGACCAGCTCCAGGCCGCCATGCGGCGGATCGCCGAGGAGGGGCAGGGGGTGCTGCTCTACATCGCCCAGGAGGGGCGCGGCATCGGGCTGCTGAACAAGCTGCGCGCCTACGAGCTCCAGGATCGCGGGATGGACACCGTGGAGGCCAACCTCGAGCTCGGGTTCCCGCCGGACCTGCGCGACTACGGTATCGGCGCCCAGATCCTCTGCGACCTCGGCCTCACCTCGATCCGGCTGCTCACCAACAACCCGAAGAAGATCGTGGGGCTGGAGGGCTACGGCCTGTCGGTGGTGGACCGGGTGCCGATCGAGGTCGGGCCGGGGGACGAGAACCTCGACTACCTGCGCGCGAAGCGCGACAAGATGGGCCACATCCTCCACCACCAGGACCTGCGGTTCGACGCCGACGGGGAGCTGGAGCCCCCGGAGCCGGGACCCGTGCACTAGATGGCCCGCTCCGGGGAGGCCGTGCCCGCACCCCGCCTGGAGGACCTGAGCAAGCCCATGGTCGCGGTCGTGGCCGGGTTCCATCGCGACCTCAGCGAGCGCCTGCTGGAGGGCGCGCGGGCGCGCCTCGCCGAGTCGGGGCTGCCCCCGGAGCGCCTGGAGGAGCGGTGGGTGCCCGGCGCGTTCGAGCTCCCGCTGGCCGCGCGCACGGTGGCCCTCACCGGCCGCTATGCCGCGGTGATCGCCCTGGGGGTGGTGATCCGGGGCGAGACCGCCCACTTCGACCACATCTGCCGCTCGGCGTCATGGGGCCTCACGGCCGTCGGCCTCGAGACCGGGGTGCCGTGCGCGTTCGGCGTCCTCACGACGGAGAACCGCGCGCAGGCCGAGGCTCGTTCCGGCGGGGACGTCGGCAACGCCGGCGCCGACGCGGCCGACGCGGCGGTGGTCATGGCCAACCTGGTGGCCGAGGGCGCCTGAGCGCGGCGCGCGCCGCCTGACGCTCAGACGAAGAAGAAGACGACCGCGAGGACGACGTAGACCGCGAGCAGCTGCACGCCCTCGAACCAGTTCGATTCGCCGTCGTTGGCGACGTGGATCGCGATCATGACCGCGAGCAGGACCGCGGCGAGCTCGAAGCCGTTGAACACGAGCGCCATCGGGAAGTCGCCGACGACGAACGACAGCAGCACGAGCACCGGCGCGGCGAACAGCGCGATCTGCGCGCTCGAGCCGATCGAGATGTTGACCGAGAGGTGCATTTTGTTGCGATTGGCGAAGTAGATCGCCACCCAGTGCTCGGCCGCGTTGCCGACGATCGCGACGACGATCACGCCGACGAAGAACGGCGACAGGCCGATGTCCTCGGACGCCTCGGAGATCGAGCCCACGAGGATCTCGGACATCAGGCCGACCGCGATGCCGGCGATCGTGAGCATGATCACCGCGCGGCGCACGCTCCAGGGCTCCGGGTCGTCCTCCTCGTCCCCGGCGGAATGCGGGTTGAAGAGGTCGGCGTGGGTGCGCAGCGAGAAGAGGAGACCGATCAGGTAGGTGAGCAGGAGCACGACCGCGACGGCGACCGACATGGTCTCGAGATCGCTCGAGAACTGCTTGGACTCCTCGGTCGGGCCGGGTAGGCCGCCGCCCTCCACGAGCTGGAACACCGCCGGCAGCACGAGCGCGACC
>JAXIPH010000187.1:0-10095 GCA_045403035.1 Thermoleophilia bacterium
GGTGGTGACGCCGACCGCCACCTCGGCCGCGATGGCGTCGTGGCACTCGGCCAGCACCGCTCCGGCGGCGGCCATGGCCTCGATCTCGCCGGGCGTCTTCGGCACCGGCCCCCGCGGGGGCGCGGCCGTGGGCGCGCGGCGGCTCGTGCTACTCCGACGCCGGGATGTGCGTGACGATCTGGGCATAGACCTCGTCCGGTGTGCGCTCGCCATCGACCTCGCGCAGCAGCCCGCGCGAGCGGTAGTAGTCGATGAGCGGCGCCGTCTGCTCCTCGTAGACCGACAGGCGGTTCACGACCGTCTCCGGCTTGTCGTCCTCCCGCTGATACAGGTCGCAACCTCCACCCCCGGCCGGGCACTCCTCGCCCTGGTAGGGGTTGAAGACCTCGTGGAACGAGCGACCGCACCTCCGACAGATCCACCGCCCGGCAAGGCGCCGCACGAGCTCGTCCCGCGAGACGCGGATGGAGACGACCGCGTCGAGCGGCAGCCCGAGATCGGCCAGCAGGGCGTCGAGGGCGTCGGCCTGGGGCACCGAGCGCGGGAAGCCGTCCAGGACGAAGCGATCCGTCCCACCCGACAGCCGTTCGCGGATCATCCCCACCATCACGGCGTCGGGGACCAGCTCGCCGGCGTCCATGTAGCGCTTGGCCTCGCGGCCGAGATCGGTGCCGGCGGCGACGGCGGCCCGCAGCAGGTCGCCGGTCGCCAGATGCACGAGCCGGTACTCGTCGCGGAGCCGCTCCGCCTGCGTTCCCTTGCCGGCACCCGGAGGACCGAGGAGGACCAGGCGCGCTATTTCAGGAACCCTTCGTAGGACCGCATCATCAGCTGGGCCTCCATCTGCCGCATCGTGTCCAGCGCGACGCCGACCACGATCAGGATCGAGGTCCCGCCCAGCACCCCGAAGAACACGTTCGAGTCGGGCAGGTACCGGAACACGATGTTGGGAAGCTCGGCGATGATCGCGAGGTAGATCGCCCCGGGGAGTGTGAGGCGCGTGAGCACGCGGTCGAGGTAGACCGCCGTCGGGCGGCCCGGGCGCACCCCGGGGATGAAGCCGCCGTACTTCTTCAGGTTGTCCGCCTGCTCCACCGGGTTGAACTGGACCGCGGTGTAGAAGTAGGTGAACAGGATGATGAGGAGCGCCTCGAAGAGGATGTAGTACCAGGAGCCCGGCGCCAGGAAGTCGGACACCGACTCGAAGAACGACCCGCGCCCGCCGAGCTCGGCCAGCGTCGGCGGCAGGATCACCACCGACGAGGCGAAGATCACCGGGATCACCCCGGCCATGTTCACGCGCAGGGGCATGTAGGTCGTGCCCCCCGAGGTCATGCGGCGCCCCACCACGCGCTTGGCGTACTGGATCGGGATCCTCCGCTGGCCCTCGTTGATGAACACGACGGCCACGACCACCGCCAGCGCGATCAGCCCGATCAGTACCTGCGACACGGGGGGCAGGTTGAGCCACCCGTCGATCGCCGACGGCACGCTCGCGACGATGCTGGCGAAGATGAGGAGCGAGATCCCGTTCCCCACCCCGCGCTGGGTGATCAGCTCGCCCATCCACATCAGCAGGGTCGTGCCCGCCGTGATCGAGAGCACGATCAGGTAGAAGCGGCCGGCGCTGAACTCGGGCAGGGCGTCCTGCGAGCGGAAGTACAGGACGTAGGCGATGGACTGGAGGAGCGCCAGGACCACCGTGAAGTACCGCGTGTACTGGGTGATCTTCTGCTGTCCGCTCTCACCCTCCTTCTGGAGGGCCTCGAGCCGCGGGATCACCACGGTCATCAGCTGCAGGATGATGCTCGCCGTGATGTACGGCATGATCCCGAGCGCGAAGACCGCGAACCGGGTCAGCGCCCCACCCGAGAAGAGGTTGAGGAAGTCGAGCAGGCGGCTGCCGCGCGCGTCGATGGCGGCCTGCAGGGCGTCGAGGTCGATGCCCGGCGTGGGCACGTACGACCCAAAGCGGTAGACCAGCAGGATGAAGGCGGTGAAGGCGAGCTTCTTGCGCAGGTCGGGGGACCTGAGCGAGGTGAGGATCGTCTTCAGCACGGCGCGCCCCTACTCGGCCCGCTCGGCCCCGCCGATGAGCTCGACCGTGCCGCCGGCGGCCTCGATCTTGGCTCGGGCCGCGGCGGAGACGGCGTGGGCGCGCACCGTGAGCGGCCGGTCGATCTCGCCCTGGGCGAGGATCTTCACGGGCCAGGCGCGGTTGGCGTTGTTCTTCACCAGGCCCTTCGCCGCGAGCGCCTCGGGGTCCACGACCGCCCCCGACTCGAACACCTCGAGCCGGCCCACGTTGACCGGCACCGAGTGGGTGCGGAACGGGCCCATGGGCATCGACATCTTCCGGTTGGAGCCGCGCAGCTTGCCCTGCTGCATGTAGACCGGCATCTGACCGCCCCGGTAGCCCTCGCGGACGCCGCCGCCGGCGCGGGCCCCGAGGCCCTTCTGGCCGCGACCCGAGGTCTTGCCGGTGCCCGAGCCGATGCCTCGGCCCACGCGCTTGCGGGGCCGGCGGGCGCCCGGACGCGGGGACAGCCGGTCGAGGCGGACGTCCTCGGGGTCGGTCTCGGGGATCTCGGGACCGGGCGTGCGCTCAGCCATTGGCGGGCTCCACCTTCACGAGGCGGGCCACCAGCCGGAGCATGCCCTGGAGCTGGGGCGAGTCATCGTGCTCGACAGTCTGACCGATGCGCCGCAGGCCGAGGGCCCGGAGGGTTCCCCGGTGGCGCTTCTGCGTCCCGATCCTCGAGCGGACCTGGGTGATGCGCAGGCGGGCGCTCATGAGGCGGCGGCCGCTCCGGCACGGGAGGCGCCGACGGCCTCGGTGGCGGGAGCGCCCGAGCCCGAGGACAGGCCCAGCACCTCGGCCACGGTCTTGCCGCGGAGCGCCGCGACCTCCTCGGGGCGGCGCAGCGACTTGAGGCCGGCCACCGTCGCGGCGACCAGGTTCACCGGGTTGCTGGTGCCGAGCGACTTGGTGAGGATGTCGCGGATCCCGGCCAGCTCCAGCACGGCGCGCACCCCGCCGCCGGCGATGACGCCCGTGCCCTCGGAGGCCGGCTTCATGAACACCTTGCCCGCGCCCGAGCGGCCCAGCACCTGGTGGGTGATCGTGTTGCGGTACTTCGGGACGACGAAGAGGTTCTTCTTCGCGTCCTCCACCGCCTTCTGGATCGCGACGGGGACCTCCTTGGCCTTCCCGTGACCCACCCCGACCGTGTCCACCTCGTTGCCCACGACGACGAGGGCCGAGAACGAGAAGCGCCGGCCGCCCTTCACCACCTTGGCGACGCGGTTGACCTGCACGACGCGCTCGTTGAGCTCGAGCCCGTCGGGGTTGATCTTCGCTCCTCGGCGAGCCTCAGCCACGTCCGCGCACCTCTCCTCGAGCTAGAACTGGAGCCCGCCCTCGCGGGCCCCATCGGCGAGCGCCTTCACGCGCCCGTGGTACTTGTAGCCGCCGCGGTCGAACACGACCCGCTCCACGCCGGCGCCCTTCGCCCGCTCGGCCAGCAACTTGCCGACCTCACCGGCGGCCTCCCCCTTGGCCAGGCCCCGCAGAGGGGATTCGTGCGATCCGGCGGCCGCCAGCGTGTGTCCGCGGTCGTCGTCGATGAGCTGTGCGTAGATGCGCTTGTTGGACCGCGAGACGGCCAGCCGCGGCCGCTCGGCGGAACCCACGACGGAGCCGCGGATGCGGCGATGCCGGCGCCTGCGCGCCTCGAGTGTGGTGGTGCTCATGCCCTCTTCCCGACCTTGCGCCGCACGACCTCGCCCGCGTAGCGGATCCCCTTGCCCTTGTAGGGCTCCGGGGGGCGTACCGCGCGGATCTGCGCCGCGACCTGCCCGACGGCCTGCTTGTCGATGCCGCGCACCACGACCTGCGTCGGCGCGGGGACCTCGAACTGGATCCCCTCGGGCGGCTCGATGGTAACAGGGTGCGAGAAGCCGACCGCCAGCTCCAGCGACGTGCCGCGCAACTGCGCGCGGTAGCCGACGCCCTGGATCTCGAGCCGCCGCTCGAAGCCGGAGCTCACGCCGTGGACCATGTTGGCCACCAGGGTGCGCGAGAGCCCGTGGAGGGCGCGGTGCGGTCCCCGGTCCGTGGGGCGCGTGACCACCAGCGTGCCCTCCGACTCGCTCACGCGGATCGGCTCGACCACGGTGTGGCGCAGCTCGCCCTTCGGGCCGGCGACGGTCACCTTCTGTCCTGAGATGTCGACCGAGACCCCCTCCGGGAGGGGGATCGGCGTGCGTCCGATGCGGCTCATCGCGAGGTTCTCCTCGTCACCAGACCGAGCAGATGACTTCGCCGCCCACGCCGCGGCGCCGGGCCTCGTGCCCGGTGATGATGCCCTGCGAGGTCGAGATGACCGAGATGCCCATCCCGCCGAGCACCTTCGGGATCGACGTGCGGTCGACATAGACCCGCCGGCCCGGCTTGGAGATGCGCTCGAGGCCGCTGATCACCCGGCGCCGGTCGCGGTCGTACTTCAGGCGCACCACGAGCTCGGTGCCCACCTCGGCGTCGCGCAGCTCGTAGTCCGTGATGTAGCCCTCGTCGCGCAGCACGCGCGCGACCTCGGCCTTCATGGTCGAGCCCGGCATCTCCACGGCGTCGTGCAGCGCCAGGTTGGCGTTGCGGATGCGCGTGAGCATGTCGGCGATGGGGTCGGTCAGCATTACCAGGAGCTCTTGGTCATGCCGGGGATGACGCCGGCGTGGGCCGACTCCCGCAGGCAGATGCGGCACAGGCCGAACTTGCGGAACACCGCCCGCGACCGGCCGCAGCTGTGGCAACGCGTGTACTTCTGGGTCGGGTACTTCGGCGTCCTGGACGCCTTCACCCGAAGGCTGGTCTTCGCCACTCTCCTCCTCTACCTGCGGCCTCGGCCGCGGCTGAACTTCCTCATCTTGCGCTTCTGGCGGGCGGCCCGCTCCTCGGCCGTGTAGCCCTCGGCGCGGAACGGCATGCCGAGATGCCTCAGGAGGGCCCGGCCCTCCTCGTCGGTCGCCGCCGTGGTCGTGATGGTCACGTTCAGGCCCCGCACCGCATCGACGCGGTCGTAGTCGATCTCCGGGAAGATCGTCTGCTCGCGCAGGCCCAGGTTGAAGTTGCCGCGGCCGTCGAAGCTGTCGGGGTTGATGCCGCGGAAGTCCCGGATCCGCGGAAGGGCGACCGACGTGAGCCGGTCGAGGAACTCCCACATCCGGTTGCCCCGCAGGGTGACCTTGCAGCCGATGGCCATCCCCTCGCGGAGCTTGAACTGGGCGATCGACTTGCGCGCCTTGGTGATGCTGGGGCGCTGGCCGGAGATGATGGCGAGTTGCTCGACCGCCTCGTCGAGGGCCTTGCTGTTCGTCTTGGCCTCGCCCACGCCCATGTTGAGCGTGATCTTCTCGAGCCGCGGGTGCTGCATGGCCGACGCGTAGCCGAACTCCTCCTGCAAGCGGGGGCGGATCTCCTGCTCGTAGGTGGTCTTGAGCCGCGCGCGGGCGGCGGTCTGGGCGGTGGCGGCGTCGGCCATCAGTCCAGCCGCTCCCCGGAGCGGGAGGAGACGCGCACCATGCGGCCGTCGGACTCCTCGAGGTGGATGCGGGTGGCGCGGCCGTCCTTGGGGTCGATCAGGGCGACGTTGGACAGGTGGATCGGGGCGGGGCGCTCGATGACGCCACCCGGCTCGTTCGGCGGACGCGGCTTGGTGTGCCGCTTCATGATGTTGAGCCCCTCCACCAGGACGCGCTGCTCCTTGGGGCGGACCTCCATCACGATGCCCGACTTCCCCTTGTCCTTGCCGGAGATGGCGATCACGCGATCGCCCTTTCGGATGCGGGCCGGCATGGCTAGAGCACCTCCGGGGCGAGCGAGACGATCTTCATGAAGTTCTTCTCGCGCAGCTCGCGCGCCACGGGGCCGAAGATGCGCGTGCCGCGCGGGTTCTGGGCGTTGTCGATGATCACCGCTGCGTTCTCGTCGAAGGCGATGAAGGTCCCGTCGTCCCGGCCGTGCTCCTTGCGGGTCCGCACGACCACGGCGCGCACGACGTCGCCCTTCTTGATCGCGCCGTTCGGCACGGCCTGCTTGACCGTGCCCACGATGACGTCGCCCACCGCGGCGTAGCGCCGGCGGGAGCCGCCCATGATGCGGATGCAGAGGATCTCGCGGGCGCCGGTGTTATCGGCCACCCGGAGGCGTGTCTCGACCTGGACCATGTTGTCGCCGCTACCTCGCCCGCTCGAGGATCTCGACCAGGCGCCAGCGCTTCTGCTTGGAGAGGGGGCGGCACTCGATCACGCGCACGAGATCGCCCACCCCGGCCTCGTTGGCGTCGTCGTGGGCGTGCAGCTTGGACGTGCGGCGCACGGTCTTCTTGTAGACCGGGTGCGCCCGCGCGCTCTCGAGCATCACGGTGATGGTCTTGTCCCGTGCGGCCGAGACGACGATGCCCTGGCGGGTCTTGCGGCGGGCCGTCGACTCCTGGGGCGTGACGACCGGGCTCATGCGAGCCCCCGCTCGTGCGCGACCGTCAGCAGGCGCGCGATCTCGCGCCGCCGGACCGACAGCTCGGAGGTGCGCTCGAGCGCGCCCGAGGCGTGCTGGAAGCGCAGGTTGAAGTGGGCCTCGCGGGTCTCGGCGAGGGTGCGGGCCAGCTCGTCGTCGGACAGGTCCCTGATCTCCTTGGCGTTCACGACGCGGCCACCTCGTCGTCACGCGTCACGAAGCGGCAGCGGATGGGCAGCTTGTTCGCGGCCAGGCGCATCGCCTCGCGCGCCAGCGGCTCGGGGACGCCGGCGAGCTCGAACATGATCTTGCCCGGCTTCACGACCGCCACCCAGGTCTCCGGCGAGCCCTTGCCCGACCCCATCCGGGTCTCGGCCGGCTTCTTGGTGACCGGCATCTGCGGGAAGAGGTTGATCCACACCTTGCCGCCACGGCGGATGCGCCGGGTCATGGCGACGCGGGCCGCCTCGATCTGGCGGTTGGTGATCCAGGCCGGCTCGAGGGCCTTCAGGCCGTACTCGCCGAAGTGGATCTCGAGGTGGCCCTTGGCCAGGCCACGCCGACGGCCGCGATGGCTCTTGCGATGCTTGGTGCGCTTGGGCATCAGCATCAGGAGCCGCCTCCTCCGCCCGCGGTGGGCTCGGCCGAGCGCTCGGGGCGCTGTCCGCGGTCGCCGCGGTCGCCGCGGTTCTCGCCGCCCGGGCGCCTCTCGCGGCGCGGGCGCCGCGGGGGCGGAGCCATCTCCAACTCGGTCCGGCCGCGGCTGTCGGTGACGCCCTCGGGCAGGACCTCGCCCTTGTTGATCCAGACCTTGACGCCGATGCGGCCGAAGGTGGTCTTGGCCTCGTGGAAGCCGTAGTCGATGTCGGCCCGCAGGGTGTGCAGGGGCACCCTGCCGTCGGAGTAGTGCTCCGAGCGGGACATCTCGGTGCCGCCCAGACGCCCGCCGCACTGCACCTTCACGCCCTGCGCACCGGAGCGCATGGCGGAGGTGAGCGCGCGCTTCATCGCGCGGCGGAAGCTGACCCGGTTCTCGAGCTGCTCGGCGATGGATTGGGCCACCAGCTTGGCGTCGAGCTCGGGGCGCTTGATCTCGTTGATGTTCACCTGGATCTGCTTGCCCGTGAGCCGGTTGAGCTCGCGGCGCAGCGCGTCCACCTCGGACCCGCTCTTGCCGATCACGATGCCCGGACGGGCCGTGAAGATGTCCACCGTGAGCTTGGTCTGGTCCTTCTTCAGGTGGATCGACGACAGGCCGGCGTGGCTCAGCTTGCTGGTGATGTGGTTGCGCACGAGCCGGTCCTCGTCCAGGAACTTGGCGAACTCGCGCTCCGAGAACCAGTTGCTGCGCCACCCGTTCAGGATGCCGAGGCGAAAGCCGGTGGGGTTGATCTTCTGACCCATGGGTTAAACGCGCTCCGTCTCGGCGATGCCGATCGTGATGTGGCAGGTGCGCTTGTTGATGCGCGTCGCGCGGCCCTTCGCCCGCGGCCGGAAGCGGCGGATCGTGGGGCCCTCGTCGACCGTCACCCGCTTCACGACGAGCTCGCGAGCGTCGAGGCCGTGGTTGTGGTCGGCGTTGGCGATGGCCGACTGGAGAGTCTTGCGCATCGGCACCGCCGCCGCCCGCGTGCTGTAGGCGAGGATCGCCTGGGCCTCGGCCACGGGCTTGCCGCGCACGAGGTCGGCCACGAGGCGGCCCTTGCGGGCCGACATGCGCACGTAGCGGGAGGTGGCCTGGACCATCTCGGGGGCGGGAGTGGTGGCGGTGCTCATCGGCGCAGCGTGGAGGTGCGGTCGGAGCCGGCGTGGCCGCGGTAGGTGCGGGTTGGGGCGAACTCACCCAGCTTGTGACCCACCATGCTCTCGCTGATGAACACGGGGACGTGCTTGCGGCCGTCGTGGATCGCGATCGTGTGCCCGACCATCTCGGGGAAGATCGTGGAGGAGCGCGACCAGGTGCGGACGATCCGCTTCTCGTTGGCGGTGTTCATGTCCTCGATGCGCTTGATGAGCTTGGGGTCCACGAAGGGACCCTTCTTGAGGCTGCGACCCATGTGCCCTACCGGCCTTCCGTGTGCTTTCCGCGCTTGCGGCCGCGGACGATGTACTTGCCGCTCGGCTTGCCCTTGACCCGCGTGCGGTAGCCGTTCGTGGGGACGCCCCAGGGGGTGACCGGGTGGCGTCCCGAGTTGCTCTTGCCCTCGCCGCCGCCGTGCGGGTGGTCGACCGGGTTCATCGCCGAGCCGCGGACCTTGGGGCGCTTGCCCTTCCAGCGGCTGCGGCCGGCCTTGCCGATCGAGATGTTCTCGTGCGTGACGTTGCCGATCTGGCCCACCGTGGCGCGGCAGTCCAGGTGGATCATGCGCATCTCCGTGGAGGGCAGGCGCAGGGTGGCGTAGTCGCCCTCCTTGGCCATCAGCTGCGCGCCGACGCCCGCCGAGCGGACGAGCTGGCCACCGCGGCCGATCTGCAGCTCGATGTTGTGGACGATCGTGCCGGTGGGGATGTCGCGCAGCGCCAGGGAGTTGCCCGGCTTGATGTCGGCCGTCGGCCCGCTCATCACCGTGTCCCCCACGCGCAGGCGGTAGGGCGCCAGGATGTAGCGCTTCTCGCCGTCGGCGTAGTGGAGCAGGGCGATGCGCGCCGACCGGTTGGGGTCGTACTCGACCGCCGCGACCTTGGCGGGGATGCCGTCCTTGCGCCGCTTGAAGTCGATGATCCGGTAGCGGCGCTTGTGACCGCCGCCGATGTGGCGGCTGGTGACGCGGCCGTTGTTGTTCCGCCCGCCGGTCTTCGAGATCGGCGCGAGCAGCGACCGCTCGGGAGCGGTCTTGGTGACCTCCTCGAAGTCCGAGCCGGTGACGAAGCGCCGGCCGGGCGAGGTGGGCTTGTACTTGCGGATCCCCACGGCCTATGCCCCCTCGAAGAGCTCGATCTTGTCGCCGGGCCTCAGCTCGACGATGGCCTTCTTCCAGCCCGGCCTGATGCCGCGCGAGGCGCCGCGCCGCTTGGGCTTGGGCCGCACCGTGACCGTGCGGACGTCGGTGACGGTGACGTCGAAGAGGTCCTCGACCGCCTGGCGGATCTCGGTCTTGTGGGCCCCGTCGAGCACGCGGAAGGTGTACTGGTTGTGCGCCTGCACGAGCTGGAAGCTCTTCTCGGAGATCACCGGGCGCACGATGGCGCGGCGCACGTCGTCGCGCAGCGTGGTCACGAGGCCTCCTCGCCGTCGGCCTCGGACTCGGCCGCGGGCTTCGGGTCGGACTCGGCCTTCGGCGCTTTCTTGGCGCGGGTGCGCTTGGGCTTGGGGGCCTCCTCCTCGGCGGGGGCCTCCTCGGCGGGGGCCTCGGGGGCGGCGGCCTCCTCGACCGCGACCTCGGCCACGGGCTCCTCCCCGACCTCGGCGGCGGGCTCCTCGGCGACCTCGGCCGCCGGCTCCTCGGTGGGGGCGGGCTCCTCCACGACCTCGGCGGCGGGCTCCTCGGCGACCTCGGCCGCCGGCTCCTCGGTGGCGGCGGGCTCCTCCACGACCTCGGCGGCGTGCTCCTCGGCGGGCGCGGGCTCCTCGGCCGGCAGCT
>JAXIPH010000156.1:0-12164 GCA_045403035.1 Thermoleophilia bacterium
GGTGGCGCGCACGGGAGCGGCGCGGGTGGTCTACGTGGGCGACGGCATCTCCGACCGGTGCGTCTCCCGGGTCGCCGACCTCGTCTTCGCCCGCGCCGACCTCGCGCGGTTCCTGGCGGCCGAGGGTGTCCCCTTCCTGCCCTTCGAGGACTTCGTCGAGGTGCGGGAGCGCCTCGAGGCCCCCTCCACCCTGGCCGCCTGATGCCGTGGCGTGAGGTCCCCCCGGCCGGCGCCTGGGGTGAGATGGAGGAGCGCGTGCTCGCCTTCTGGCGCGAGCGCGAGGTCTTCCCCCGAAGCATGCGCCAGCGCGAGGGGCGGCCGCCGTTCGTCTTCTACGAGGGCCCGCCGACGGCAAACGGGCGCCCGGGCTCCCACCATGTGCTCGCGCGCGTGTTCAAGGACATCTTCCCCCGCTTCCAGGCCATGCGCGGGCGCTTCGTCGACCGGCGCGGGGGGTGGGACTGCCACGGTCTCCCGGTCGAGATCGAGGTGGAGAAGCGCCTCGGCATCTCGGGCAAGCCCGAGATCGAGGCCTTCGGCATCGCCGAGTTCAACGCCATCTGCCGCGAGTCCGTCGTGACGTACCTCGACGAGTGGGAGCGCCTCACCGAGCGCATCGGCTTCTGGATCGACACCGATCGCGCCTACCGCACCATGGACACGGACTACATCGAGAGCGTCTGGTGGAGCCTCGCCGAGCTCTACCGCCGCGACCTGGTGTACCGCAGCGACAAGGTGGTGCCCTACTGCCCGCGCTGCGGCACCGCGCTGTCCAGCCACGAGGTCGCCCTGGGCTACATGGAGGTCGAGGACCCCTCGGTGTACGTCCGCTTCCCCCTGAGGGACTCCCCGGGCGAGTCGCTGCTCGTCTGGACCACGACGCCCTGGACGCTGCCCGCCAACCAGGCCGCGGCGATCAACCCGAGCGTGCGCTACGCGGCCGTGGAGCACGGCGGGGAGACGCTGATCCTGGCCGAGCCCCTGGTGAGCCAGGTGCTGGGCGAGGGCGCGCGCATCGTCCGCACCATGGGCGCCGACGATCTTCTCGGGCGCGAGTACGAGCCCCCGTTCCCCTATCTGCAGGGAGCCCACCGCGTGGTGGAGGCCGCCTTCGTGACGACCGAGGACGGCACCGGCATCGTGCACATCGCCCCCGCCTTCGGCGAGGACGACATGGCCACGGCTCGCGCGCACGGGCTGGACGCCCCCAACCCGGTGGGCCCGGACGGACGCTTCTCCGAGGTCGTGGCGCCGTGGGCCGGCCGTGGTGTGAAGGACGCCGACCAGGATCTCGTCGCCGACCTCGAGGCGCGCGGGCGCCTGCTGCGCGCCGAGGTCCACCGCCACTCCTACCCGCACTGCTGGCGCTGTGGGACCCCGCTCCTCTACTACGCCAAGCCCTCCTGGTACATCCGCACGACCGCCGCGCGCGACCGGATGCTGGAGCTGAACTCGCGCATCGGCTGGCACCCCGAGCGCGTGCGCGACGGGCGCTTCGGGCGCTGGCTCGAGGGCAACGTGGACTGGGCGATCTCGCGCGACCGCTACTGGGGCACCCCGCTGCCCCTGTGGCGCTGCGGCGCGTGCGGCCGCGTGGATGCGATCGGGTCGTTCGCCGAGCTGCGCGAGCGCGCCACCGCGTCGGTCCCGGACGACCTCGACCCTCACCGGCCCTACGTCGACGACGTTCTCATCTCCTGCCCCTGCGGCGGGGAGATGCGGCGCGAGCCGGAGGTCATCGACGTCTGGTACGACAGCGGGGCGATGCCGTTCGCGCAGGAGCACCACCCCATGGCGACGGGCGGCGAGCTGGCGGGGCGGCTGCCGGCCGACTTCGTGTGCGAGGCGCTCGACCAGACCCGCGGGTGGTTCTACTCGCTGCTGGCCGAGAGCACGCTGCTCTTCGACGAGACCGCCTACCGCAACGTCGTCTGCCTGGGCCTGATGCTCGACTCCGAGGGCCAGAAGATGAGCAAGAGCCGGGGCAACGTCATCGAGCCCTGGACCGTGATCGACCGGCAGGGCGCCGACGCGTTCCGCTGGTACCTGCTCACGGCCCAGAGCCCCTGGGAGTCGTTCCGCTTCAGCCTCGAGGCGGTCGACGACGCCAAGCGCCTCTTCCTGCTGACGGTGTGGAACACCTACTCGTTCCTGGTCCAGTACGCCGCCCTGCCCGACGGCTGGAGCCCGGGCGCGCCGGACGTGGATCCCGGCGCCCTGCGTCCCATCGACCGATGGGTCCTGTCGCGCCTCGACGACACCCTCGCCGTCGTGACCGAGCGCCTCGAGGGCTACGACGCCACCGGCGCCGGCCGCGCGTTGGACGCGCTCGTCGACGACCTCAGCAACTGGTACGTGCGCGCCTCGCGCCGCCGCTTCTGGGGGGGCGAGCGCGGGGCGGGCTCCGACGACGCCCGCGCCGCGTTCGCGACCCTGCACGAGTGCCTGGCGACGCTCGCGCTGATGCTGGCGCCGTTCTGCCCCTTCGTGGCCGAGGAGATGCACGGGAACCTGGTGTCCGCGCACGACCCGGACGCCCCCGAGAGCGTCCACCTGGCCGACTGGCCGGCCCCCGGGGGCCGCCACGACCCGGACCTGGAGGCGGCCATGGCCGCGGCCCGCGAGGTGGTGACCGTGGGGCGCGGGGCCCGGTCCGAGGCCCGGCTCAAGGTCCGCCAGCCCCTCGCCGAGGCCGTGGTCGCCTGCCCGCCCGCCCTGGCCCGCTCGGTGGAGGGCCTGGAGGACCTCATCGAGGACGAGCTCAACGTGCGGCGGGTGCGGTTCGTGACCGATCCGGGGGAGCTGGTCGAGGTGACCGTGAAGCCGAACTACCGCCGGCTGGGCCCCCGGTTCGGCAAGCTGATGCCCGACGTCGCGGCGGCGGTGGCCGGCCTCTCGGGAGCCGAGGCGGCGCGTGCGCTGGACGCCGGCGAGGAGGTCGAGATCACGGTCAACGGCGGCAGGGAGCGCCTCGGGGAGGACGACCTGCTGCGCGAGGCGCGCCCGGCCGCCGGCTACGCGGTGGGCCAGGACGCCACCCTGGCGGTGGGTCTCGCCACCGAGATCACCCCCGCGCTCCGCCGCGAGGCGCTGGCGCGCGAGGTCGTGCACGCGGTGCAGGGAGCGCGGCGGGCGGCGGGCCTGCGGGTGGAGGACCGCATCCGGCTGCACCTGGACGGCTCGGGGGAGCTGCGCGAGGCCATCGACGAGCACCGCGACGTCATCGCCGCCGAGACCCTCGCCGTGGGCCTCACCCTGGGCCACGGGGCCCCGTTCGCGGGCCTGCGGCACGAGGAGCACGTCGTCGAGGGCGAGCCGCTGGCCCTGCGGCTGGAGCCCGTGGCATGACGACGCGACCGCCGCGGCGCCGCCTGCGCGGCGCAGTGGTGGCCGGCGCGCTCCTCGTGATGGCGGCCGTCGCCGCAGCGCCGGCGAGCGCGGCCGTCACGGTCTTCTTCCCGCGCGGGGAGCAGGTCGTCGCCGTCCAGCGTCCCGGCTCCGGCGCCGAGGACGCCCTGCGGGCCCTGCTGCGCGGTCCAACGCCCGCCGAGCGCCGGGCGGGCTACCGCACCTACATCCCCAAGGGCACGGCGCTGCGCGGGGTCGGGATCACGGGGAGCCGCGCCAGCGTGGACCTCGGCCCCAAGATCATGCAGGGGACCAACGGGGAGGGGCTCAACGCCCGGCTGGTCCAGGTGATCTACACGGCCACCGGCGCCCGGGGCGTCAGGTCCGCCAAGGTCTTCATCGCCGGCGGGACCGTGCTCGGCGTCTTCCCCGGCATCGACGCCAGCGTGCCTCTCACCCGCGACGCGCTCGCCACGCCGACGGCGCCCGTCCCCGCCCCGGTGAGCCCCAGCTCCGGAGCCTCCACCCCCGAGGTCGCCGCGCTGCAGACGCGGCTGGCCGCGCTCGGGTTCCTGCCCGCCGATGCGGTCGACGGGCGCCTGGGCCCTCGCACCACGGCAGGGGTGATCGCCTTCCAGAAGTGGGCACGGCTCGCGCGTGACGGAGATGCCGGCCCGGCCACCCAGGCCGCGCTTGCAACCGCCGTCCGGCCCCAGCCCCTGCTGCGCGGCGGCCCCGGGCGCCGGGTGGAGCTGCTGCTCGACCGCCAGCTCGTCCTCGCGATCCAGGACGATCAGGTCGTGCGGGCGCTCCACGTCTCCAGCGGGGCGCCGGGCACCCCCACCCCGCCGGGGTCGTACCCGGTCTTCTCCAAGCAGGTGCGCTCCTGGTCGGTGCCCTTCCAGGTCTGGCTGCCCTACGCCTCCTACTTCGTGGGCGGCATCGCGTTCCACGAGTACCCCGAGGTCCCGGTGCAGGCGGCGTCGCACGGGTGCGTGCGCGTCACGTCCTTCGACGCGCGATGGCTCTTCGACTTCCTCTCCGTGGGCACCCCGGTGCGGGTCCTGTCGCGATCATGAGCCCACGCCGCCTCCTCGTCGCCCTGGTGGCCCTCGGGACGGCGTTGGTCCCGGCCGCCGCCGCCGCGCCGCCGCCGCCCACCGCCACCCCCGGCACGCTGACCGTGGGCCTGAGCATGCCGAGCGACGGCTTCCAGGTGGGCGCGGTCAGGGGGCGTGAGGTCGTGGCCGCCCGCGGGCTGGAGATCGACCTGGCCCAGGCGATCGCCGGGCGCCTCGGCATCGCCACCCTGAGGTTCGTGCAGGAGCCGCGCTTCGCGGAGCTGTTCGCGCCCGGGCCCAAGTCGTTCGACTTCGCGCTCGCCCAGACCACGATCACCGATGCGCGGCGCGCCAACGTGGATTTCAGCGTGCCCTACCTCCAGGCCGACCAGGGGGTCCTGCTGAGCCTCCAGACGCTGGCCCGCCCGGCGTCGATCGCCGACCTGCGCCAGATGCGGCTCTGCGCGCAGGGCTCCTCCACCGGCGCCGACCTGGTCACGACCACGATCCAGCCGGTCCGGCCGCCCCTCCTGCCCGGCAGCGTCACGGTGCTCACCCGCGGGCTGCGCAATGGGCGCTGCGAGGCGGTGGTGTTCGACGCCCCCAGCCTCGCCACCCTGCGCACCCAGGTGCCCGACCGCTACGGCCCGCTGGCGGGCGTCATCCGCACCGGCGAGCGGTACGGGGCCGTGTTCGCCAAGGGCAGCCGCCTGCGCGGACCGGTCAACCGCGCCCTTGCGGCGCTCGGGGAGGACGGCACAATCGCGACGCTCCAGAAGCGCTGGCTCACCGCGGACCTCTCGCGGCTCCCCGTGCTGCGCTAGGACCCAAGGCGGGAAAGGGCTCCGGCCTTCGGCCGGGGCGCGCCCTTTTCAGCGATCAGGCCCCTCCACCACCCCAGGTCGCCGCGCGGGCGCCCAGCAGCACGTCCGCGTCGGCCCGCAGGCGGTTCCAGACGCGCTCCTCGTCGAGCTCGAGCTTCTGGATGATCTCGGGCAGCCGCAGCACCGTACGGGGGTCCTCCAAGCGCAGCCCCACCACCTTGCCGTCACCGCGGACGACGGTGACGCCCTCCTCGACGAGCGTGGTCTCCATGTCGGCGAACGGCTGGACGTGTCCCAGGCTGAAGTAGATCGGCGGCATCTCGGGTCCTCAGGGGTCGAGGTGGGCGGCCACGGCGCGCTCCAGGCGTGGCGCCTTCACGGCGCCCGCGATGCGCTCCACGGGCTGCCCGCCCTTGAACAGGATGAGCGTCGGCAGGGAGAGGACGTCGTAGCGCCCGGCCGAGCGCGGGTGCTGGTCGACGTTCAGGGTCGCGACGGTCAGGCGGCCGTCGTAGCGCTCGGCCAGGTCGCGCACGACCGGCTCGAGGGTGAGGCAGGGCCCGCACCACGGGGCCCAGAAATCGACGAGGACCGGGGCCGCGCCGTCCAGCACCCGCGCGTCCCAGTCGGCGTCGGTGACCTCGACGAGCTCGGGCGCGCTCACGCGCGGATGGAGATCGGCATCCCGATCGTGACCTGGTCGTAGAGCTTCTCGACGTCGGGGATGTGCATCCGCATGCACCCGTGGCTGGCCGCGGTGCCGACCGAGTAGTCGGCGTAGGTGCCGTGGAGCCCGATCGCGGGAGCGCTCGTGCCGATCCACCGGGTCCCCAGGGGGTTCCCCGGCCCCGGGGGGATGCTCGACAGCTCCGCTGCCCACGGGGAGGCCGGCGGGTACCACGCGGGATCGACCTGCTTGTCGTTGATCTCGTACTCGCCCGTCGGTGTGGGATAGGCGGGCTGCCCGATGGCGATCGGGAACGTCATCGCGACCTTGCCGTTGCGGATCAGGCGGACCTTCTTCTGGCTCAGGTTGGCGACCAGCCGCCCGACCAGGGCCGTGCGCATGCTCCGGTCCACGACCCCGGTCTTCGGCGTCTTGTAGCGCTTCTGGTACCGGACCACCGACTTCTCGGTGACGCCGTCGAGGACCCCGGTGAGCTTGCCCTTCTTCGGGTAGACCTTCGCCTCGCGCAGGCGCTCCTGCAGCGCCAGGACGTCCTTGCCGCGCGCGCCGGGCGCCAGATCGGCGTCCCCGAACTCCTCGGTGCTGTTCACCAGGACGACGGTGGTCGTGCGGGCCACGTTGCCGGCGCGGTCGCGGGCCGCGACGGCGATTCGGCTGCGTCCCTGCGGGAGGGTGCCGACGGCTATGGCGAAGCGCCGCCCGTCCACCTCGAGGGTGCTGGCCGTCGTGCCGGCGGCCTCGGCGAAGGCCGAGTCGGCGTCGTCGGGGGAGGTCGCGCTCGACCCCCTCGCGGTGGCGACGGTCTTCCCGTTGACCGCGGCGGTGAAGGTCAGCGCGCGCGGGTTGTCCGTTCCCGTGGTCCCGTAGACCAGCGGCTGATCCGTCTCGGTGAGCTGCTCCCCCTTGGCCGGGGCGCTGATGGCGATCTCGGGGGCCGTGGTGTCGACCCTCACGGCGCGGCTGCGCTCGGTGGTGTTGCCCGCGCCGTCGGATGCGGTGACCGTGGCGGTGACGGGACCCTCGGGGAGCCGTGCGATGGCGCTCCAGGCGCCGTCGCCGTCCGCCTTCGCGTCGGCCGAGCCGCCCTTGTAGGCGACCGCGACGGCGGCGCCGGGCTCCGCGCGCCCCTCGAACCTCACCGCCCGCCGGGCCCGCAGCGAGCCGGGGCGGGGGGAGGCGACGACCAGCTTCGGCGCCGCGGTGTCGACCGCGAAGCTCCAGCTGCGCGTGACGGTGGACGCGAACAGGTTGTCGCTGGAGTAGCTGACCCTGACCGCGTGCTCGCCCTCGGCCAGCACCCCGGAGGCCACGCTCACGCGGCCGTCCTCGGAACGGGCCCGCCGGGTGACATCGACCCCGTCGACCATCACCTTCAGGTCGCCCAGCCGCTCGCCGGAGTCGACGGCGAACGAGATCGTGGGGCGCACCTGGGCGACCGCGCTCCCGGGGGCGGGCAGAGGGCCGCCGACCCCCGGTCGGTTCAGGAGCTGGAACGCGACGAAGATCGCCGCCACCACGACTGCCAGCGCGACGATCGCGAGGGTGATCCAGCCCCCCCGCCGCGAGCCCAGAACCTGCACCAGCCGACCTCCCGAGGACGTGCGGAACCCTACCACCGGCGTCGGCGACGCCCCACGTTCGGGGGCCCTCCGCAACTTGCCCCAAGATTCATCGGCGAGGGGGCGAATCCCTTTACGGATTCCTCATCGAGCGGCCGTCGATCGCTCACAACGGTGGCCGACATTCGGGGCGTGACGACCGACGAATGCATCGCCCTTCTGCTGGCGGCGTCGATGCTCGAGACCGGCCTCCCCGCCGAGCCGCCAGGTCAGGCCGATGAGGACGAGGCCCTGGAGGTGGCGAGGGCCCTGGCCCGGGGTCTGCGGAGGGTGTCCGAGGACCCCGACCGATCGCGGCAGATCGTGATCTCGCTGCGTGCCGCCGCCTCCGAGGGCCTGGAGGCCGCCGCCCCTTAGACTCCACGGGGTGTCCCGGGAGCCACCGACCAACCGCGAGGTCGCGGACCGGCTTCAGCTGATCGGGGACCTGCTCGAGCTCGAGGGAGCGGTCCGCCACCGGGTTCTGGCCTACCGCCGCGCCGCCGCGCGCATCCGGTCGACCACGGGCTCGGTGGCGGAGATGGCGCTCGCGGGTCGCGCCACCGACCTCCCCGACATCGGGGCGACCCTCCAGGCCAAGATCGTCGAGCTCAGCGAGACCGGTGACATCGCCGCACTCGCCAAACTGCGCGAGCGCATCCCCCCGGGCCTGGCGGCCGTGGCACGGCTCGACGGCATCGGGCCCAAGCGGGCCGCGGCGCTCTTCTCCGAGCTGGGGGTCACCGGGATGGACGACCTCGCCGCCGCGCTGGAGGCGGGGCGCCTTCGGGCGGTGCCGGGGTTCGGCCCCGGCACCGAGGAGCGGGTGGCCGAGCAGCTCGCCCGGCGCGCGGCGGAGGGGTCGGACGACGAGGAGGAGCGGGTGCCGGTGGGCCGTGCCCTCCCCCTGGCCGAGGAGGTTGCCGAGGGCCTCGCGGCCGCCGTGCCGGGCGCCCGGGTGGAGATGGCCGGGAGCCTGCGCCGCGGGCGCGAGAGCGCGCACGACATCGACCTGGTGGCGGCCTGGGAGCGGCCTGCCGAGCTGCAGGACGCGCTGGCCGCCCTCCCAGCCGTGCAGCGGGTGGTCTCCCGCGGCGAGGCGAGCATGTCGGTGGCGACCCACTCGGGCGTGCGGGTGGAGCTCGCGGTCGGCGCACCCGCATCGTTCGGCAACCTGCTGCAGCACGCTACCGGGTCGGCCGCGCACAACGTGCGCCTGCGTGAGCTGGCGGTTCGCAAGGGCCTCTCGGTCTCTCAGCACGGCATCGCCGGGCTCGGCGGCGAGGTGGCCGTGCACGCCGACGAGGAGGGGGTGTACGCGGCCCTCGGCCTCCACCTCATCCCCCCGGAGCTGCGCGAGGACCGGGGCGAGATCGAGGCGGCGCAGGCCGGGCCCCTCCCGGCCCTGGTGACGCGCGCCGACCTGCGGGGCGACCTGCACGCCCACACGCGCTGGAGCGACGGCACCGAGACCGTCGCGGCCATGGTCGAGGCCGCCCGGGCGCGGGGCTACGCCTACCTGGCCATCAGCGACCACTCCCAGAGCCTGGCGATGGCCGGCGGTCTCGACCCCGACCGGGTGCGGCGCCAGTGGGAGGAAGTCGAGGCCGAGGACGCGCGCCGCGACGACATCCGGGTGCTGAAGGCCACCGAGGTCGACATCCTGGCCGACGGCCGGCTCGACTTCGACGACGAGCTGCTGGCCGGGTTCGACTGGGTCACCGCGAGCATCCACTCCGGGTTCTCGCAGAGCGCCGAGCGCCTCACCGCGCGCGCGGTCGCCGCGGCCGAGAGCCCCTTCGTCGACGTCATCGGCCATCCCACCGGCCGGATGCTGGGCCGTCGCGCGCAGGCCCCCATCGACCTGGCCCGGCTCACGGACGCGGCCATCCGCGGCGACACGTTCCTGGAGGTGAACGCTCAGCCGCGGCGCCTCGACCTGGACGCCGACATGGCGGCGGCCGCGCTCGCCGCGGGCGTCCGGCTCACGATCGGCTCGGACGCCCACTCCGGCGACTCCCTGGACCTCATCCGCTTCGGCGTGCGGGTGGCCCGCCGCGCCGGGGCGACCCCGGACCGCGTGGGCAACACCTGGACCTGGGAGGAGCTGGCCGCCCACCGGGCCGCCCGCCTGCGGACGGCCGGCGCGGCTCAGTGAGCGAGGAGCTCGAGCGCCGCGAGCGCCCCCGCCGGTCCGGCGACCTCCACGTCGGCGGCCGTCCGCACCTCGGCGGGCACCTCCTCGCTCGTCACGGCGACCGCGACCGCAGCGTCGAGCGCTCCCTCCTCGCGCAGCGCCCGCAGCGCCCGCCAGGCGTCGGCGTCGGTGCGGTCGTCGCCGATGTAGACGGCCCGGCGGGCTCCGCTGCCGTCCAGCAGGGCGCGGACCGCCGTGCCCTTGTCCACCGCCAGCGGCGGGCGCACCTCGAGCACCTCGCGGCCGCCCGTGGGCACCAGGCCGTGCGCCCGCGCGTCGGCGGCGACGGCCTCCAGCAGCAGGCTCGCCGCCACCGGGTCCCGCGCCCCTCGGGCATGGACGGTGATCGTTGCGCCCTTGGGCTCCATGCGCAGGCCCCCCCCGGCCAGGCGCTCGGCGGGCCAGCGCGCGGCGAAGGCCGCGATCGTGGCCAGATGCTCGGCGACGCCGGGCGCGAGCCGGGCCACCTCGCCCGGGGAGCGCAGCTCCATGCCGTGGTTGCCCGCGTACGCGCAGCCGTCGATCCCCACGATGCGCTCCAGGTCGGCGAGCCCCCGGCCGCTCACGAAGCCCAGCAGCCGCACCCGGTCGCGCAGCCGCAGCAGCAGCTCGTGGGCCCCGTCCAGCAGCCGCGCGTCCTCGTAGCGGGGCACGATCGGCGCCAGGGTCCCGTCCACGTCGGACAGCACCGCCGAGTCGGACGGGTGGGCGCGAAGGGGCTCGAGGGCGACCCGGACCGGGTCGGAGACGGTCACGGCGGCCGACGCTAGCAGGGTCGTCACGCTCGTCGCGGTGGGCCTCGCGGCGGGTCTCTTCTCCGCCCTCTTCGGCGTGGGGGGCGGGCTCATCGTGGTCCCCCTGCTCATCGGCCTGCTGGCCTACGACGCGAAGGTGGCCACGGCGACCTCGCTCGCCGCGATCATCTTCACGGCGGCGTTCGGGACGGCCACCCACGGCGCCCTCGGCAACGTCGACTGGGCGATGGCCCTGCTGATCGGGCTCCCGGCGATGGCGGGCGTCGAGCTCGGCCTCGTCCTGAAGGACCGGATCTCCTCCACCACCCTGACCTACGCGTTCTCGGCCCTGCTCCTGGCGGCGGCCGTGAGGGTGGCGATCGGGTGATCGTGCTGGAGGTCACCGCGGTGATCCTGCTGGGGGTCGCGGCGGGCGCGTCGGCCGGCCTCTTCGGGGTGGGTGGCGGGATCGTCTTCGTCCCCACCCTCACGATCATCCTCGGCCTGGCCCAGCTCGAGGCGGAGGCGACCTCGCTGCTGGCGATCATCCCGGTCGCGATCCTGGGCTCGTGGCGGCAGACGCACGCGGGCACGGTGCGGTGGCGCGACGCCACAACGATCGGGCTGGCGTCGGTCGCGACCGCCATCGCGGGCGCCGTGATCGCCGACGCGGCGCCCGAGAAGGCCCTGCGCATCGGCTTCGCCATCCTCTTGGCGCTCACCGCGATCCAACTGATCCTGCGCGCCCGCCGCGCCGCGGATCCTCCCGCGAGTTTGTAAAGACTTCCGGATCGGCGGTTTTCTCAGGATCCGGCTCCTGTTAGACAACGGCCGTGCACGCGCTCCTCCCGGCGTGGCAGCAACGCCGCGCGCGCTCGATGAGCCGCCTCCTCGTGTGGGCCGTCCTGATCCTGGGCGCCTTCGGGGCGGTCCTGTTCCGCGCCGGCCCGGCGGCGGCCCTCGGGATCGGCGCCTCGGTCGCCGGGGTCGACGTGGCCGTCGAGGTGGGCATCCCGACGCCGCCCACGGTCGCCGAGGCCGCCCCGGCGCCGGCCTCGGCCCCCGGTTCGGCTGTTCCGACACCGAGCCCCCCGGGTCCCGAGGCGCCCGCGCCGGCGGCCTCGGCGGCTCCCCGAGGGGGTCCGGCCGCGCCGCCCTCCCCTCGCCGGGGGCCCGCCCCGGCGCCGGGCGCGCCGGCCTCCCCCGCCCCGGCCTCCCCCACCCCGGCCGCGCTTTCCGTCGTGGCGGCCCGCACCCCCTCCGACACCCCGCGTCAGCCCGTCGCGGCCGCCCTCTCGTCGGTCCTCGACGGGGTCGACCGGGTCGTCGCGCCGGTGCTCGAGACGGCTCTGCCGGCCGTCGACGGCCTGAGCGCGCCGCTGGTCGGCGACCAGGGCCTCCTCGGGCCGTTGATGGGGCCCGGCGGCCTGTCGCCGGCCCTGGACGGCCTGCTGGGCGGCCTCGCCCCGGTCCTGTCGCCGATCGTCACCCCCCTGGCCCGGGCCCTCGGCCCGGCCCCGACCGCGCCCGCCCCGGCGCCGCCTGCCGGAACCGGCTCCGCCGATCCGGCTGCGCCGGCGCGGGTCGCCCGCGTCGCCGCCGCGACGACGAAGGCCATCTCCTCCCCGAGCGTCGGCGCGCCCGCGGCGCCGCGGTCCATGGCGGGCGTGCCCGCCCCGGCGCCGACCGCCCGCGCCGGGGGCCCGCCGGCCAC
>JAXIPH010000063.1:0-3621 GCA_045403035.1 Thermoleophilia bacterium
TCGGGTCGGTCGAGCGCGCCCACGTCAACGCCCTGCGCGACGCGCTCGGCTCGAAGGCCGTCGCCCGGCCGTCATTCGACTTCGGGGACACGGTCACCGACGGGGACGCGTTCCTGCGGACCGCCGTGGCCTTCGAGGATCTCGCGACGGCGTCCTACAAGTGCCAGTTGCCCAACATCCAGGCCCAGGCATACCTGGCGGACTCACTGTCCATCCATTCGGTGGAGGCGCGGCACGCGGCCTGGATCCGCTACCTCGCCGCCCAGACCCCGGCCGCGAACGCGGTGGACCTGCCCATCTCGCGCCGGGAGGCCGAGCGCAGCGTCACCTCGACGGGCTTCATCGTGGCCGCCCCGGCAACCGCCTCGCGGCGCTCGCCGCGCTTCACCGGGTAGAGGAGGGCGGGCGAACGCTCCGTCGTGCTGAGGCGGGCTCTCATCCTCACGATCGTCTCGTGCTGCGCGCTCGCGGCCGGGTGCGTCGGCGTGGTCGTGGCGGCGGTGGCGTCGATGACCGGGTCGCGCGCCGCCCCCACGCCCATCCTGCCGAGCACGGCCGGGATCTCCGCCCCGCCGCGCCCGGCGTTCGCGATCCCCGGTCCCAAGCTGCTCGACGGCTCGGACATCACGGCCCGCTGGGCCTCGCTCACGCGCACGACGGCGATCTACCGGTCACCCTCGCCCCGCGCCCGCCCGCTGGGCCGCGTGGGAGGGGTGACGCCCGAGGGCACGGTCAACGTCGTGCTGATCAAGGGGTACGCCCAGGACGAGGCCGGCGAGACGTGGGTGCGGGTGCAGATCCCGGGCAAGGGCTCGGCGCCGACCGGCTGGCTCCCGCGCGACGTCCTGAACCCGGGAGGGGTCTCTCGCGCCCGGGTGCTGGTCGACCGGGAGCGACTCACCCTGACCTTCACCCGGGCCGGGAAGGTGCTGCTGACCGCCCCGATCGGCATCGGGCGACCGGATTCGCCCACGCCGGAGGGGACCTTCTACATCCGCAACAAGCTCACCCGCTATGCCAGCGCCTGGTACGGGCCGCTGGCCTTCGGCACGAGCGCCCGGTCGGACCTCACCGACTGGCCGGCGGGTGGGTTCATCGGCATCCACGGCACCAATCGCCCCGAGCTGCTGCCGGGGGCGGTGTCGCACGGATGCATCCGCATGAGGAACCAGGACATCCTTCGCCTCGGGCGCATGCTGCGCGTGGGAACGCCCGTGGTGATCGTCTAGGAGCGCTTCGATGAGACCCACCACCCCCGGCATCCTTCTCCTCCTGCTCGTCGTCGCGGCCCTGGCGGCTCCTTTCGTCGCCGTGGGCCAGACGAAGGGCCCCTCGGCGCTCTGGGACGCGTACCCGCTCGATCCGGCGACCACGACCCCCGCGCCCGCGACCCCCACGCCACCGGCCGCCGAGACGCCGGCTCCCGCGGAGACCCCGGCCGCGGCTGCGCAACCGTCCGGGGACGATGGAGTCCCGATCTGGGCGATCCTCGCCGCCGGGCTCGCCGTCATCGTGGTCGGCGGCGGAGTCGGAATCTTCAGCTACGCGCGCCTGCGGGAGCGCCGGAAGGCGACCGCCCCCGCCCGCCCCGCGCCCGCGCCCGCTCCCGATCGCGACCCGGTGCCCGTCGCGGTCGCCGCGGCGCCGGCGCCCGCCCGTGCCGCCGATCCCGTCCCGCGCACGGCCGCGCCCGATCCCATCCCCGCCGCGGCCACGGTCGCTCCGCCCGCTCCGCTGCCCGAGCCGGCCCCCGCGCTGGCGCTGCCCGAGCCGGCCGCCGCGCTGGCGACGGCCGCGGCGGCCGGCGCCGAGGAGGCCGCTATGGCCGACGACCTCGAGCTCGCCGAGCTGGCCGCCGAGTACCTGTGGACTGTGGCAACCGGAAGCCGGCGCCCGGTCGTCGACCTGGCCGCCCGCCGCTTCCTCCGCGTCGGACGGGCCCGCGAGATGCTGGGTCGCGCGCGCGCGCGCGGCATCCTCACCGGCGCAGGCCGCGGCCGCCCCGGGGGCGCGCTCACCGAGAAGGGCCGTCGTCTGCTGGAGGCCGGGTCGCACCCGACGGAGACCCCCAGATGGCCGGAGGACGCCCCCTCCTCGGCCGCGCCCACCCCCGGGACGGCGTCGCCTGCGCCTCCGCGTCTCCGCCTCGCCGGCGAGGACGAGGAGGGCGGTGGCGCGAGTAGCTCCCTCACCGAGTTCGGGGTGACGCCCGACGAGGGCGACGCCGCGGGTCGCGCCTTCACCGTGCTCGAGGGCGGGGCGCGCAAGCTCTCGTGAGGGCTGCTCAGATCACGCGGAGCAGGCCGCCGTCCACGGGCAGGGCGACGCCCGTGACGTAGGACGCGAGGTCGCTGCAGAGGAAGGCCGCGACCGCCGCGATCTCCTCGACCGTTCCGGCGCGCTCCGCCGGCACCGCGCTCTGGGCGGACGCCTCGGCCGCCTCGGCCGAGCCCCACACCGAGATCTGACGGTCGGTCATGATGCGGCCCGGCAACACCGTGTTGAGCGTGACGCCGTCGCCGGCCACCTGACGCGCGAGGGTCTTGAAGGCGGCGAGGGCGGCGGAGCGCTGGGCGTTCGAGAGCATGAGGTGCGCGATCGGCTCGCGCACCGACGTCGAGCCCACGTTCAGGATGCGCCCCCACCGCCGGTCGAGCATCCCAGGAAGGACCGCCCGCACCAGCGCCATCGGCGCGAGCACGAGCGTCCGGTGCGCTGCCTCCCACTCGTCGCGGGAGAACGCCAGCGGGTCCGGCCCGAACGGGGGCCCGCCGGTGTTGCACACGAGCACCTCGACCGGTCCGTCCAGAGCCCCTTCGGCGGACGCGACGAGGTCCGGCACGGCGTCGAGGTCCGCGCTGTCCCAGACCAACCCGGTCGCGCCGACCGCGTCGGCCGCCGAGGCGATCCGCTCCCTCGAGCGGGACGTGATCGCCACGCGCGCGCCCTCGGCCACCAGCGCCGCGGCGATCGCCCGCCCGATGCCCGCCGACGCACCGGTCACCAGGGCAACGCGCCCGTTCAGGCCGAGGTCCACCGGATCAGCCTAGCGAGGCAGAACGATCCTCCCGTCCCGCGGGTCCGCCGACGCGCTCGTCACCTCGTCACGACCCAGAGCGCGATCGCGCTCCAGAGCGCCAGGCTGACGACCACCAGGACGAGGGCGGGAAGGATCTCGCCGCGCACGCGCAGGTCCTGGCGTGCGGCGCGAGCGCTCTCGAGGACGGAGCGCCGGCGGTGAGGAGCCGTGCGATCGCCGACCAGCCCGTGCACCGTGAGCGCGCTCAGGACGAGCAGGATCACGCCGACCGCGATCGCCGCCACCCCGACCCCTTCGGTCGGGGTGCCACCGGCCAGCTTCGTTATCACCGCGAACCTGTCGGCGGGAGGGTCTGCGCCCGCCCCGGGCGTCGCCGCCGGTGGTGCCGCGCCACCCTGCTCCCGCGCAGGCGATATGGCCCCCGCCCGGGCCGGCCGCCCACCGGCGGGTGCGGCGCTCGCCGTGGCCTCGCCGAGACCGGCGGCGATCAGCCGGGCCGCCGCCCGGCAGACGGCGGCCACCTGGCCGGCGGCGGTGACGGCCTGGCCTCCGGGCGAGAGCGCGGACACGGTCGTCGGGCC
>JAXIPH010000258.1:0-6807 GCA_045403035.1 Thermoleophilia bacterium
CCTCAGAGAAGCACGCGAAGGAGTGGGCTCCGTGGCACATCGCGTCACATTCATCCCCGGCGACGGGACCGGCCCCGAGATCGCCGACGCCACGAAGCGCGTTCTCGACGCGACCGGGGTCGACTTCGACTGGGACGTCCAGCAGGCCGGCGTCGACATCATGGAGACCGCGGGCACCCCGCTCCCGGATTCCGTGATCGCGTCGATCAGGGAGGCCGGCGTCGCCATCAAGGGGCCGATCACCACCCCCGTGGGCCGTGGCTTCCGCTCGGTCAATGTCGCCCTGCGCAAGGCGCTCGACCTCTACGCCTGCGTACGCCCCTGCAAGAGCTACGAGGGGGTCCGCTCGAAGTACGAGGACATCGACATCGTCTTCGTGCGCGAGAACACCGAGGACCTCTACACGGGCATCGAGTTCGAGAAGGACACCCCCGAGGTCCAGGCCCTGATCGACACGATCGTCGAGCTCGACCCGAGCGCGGCGACCAGCATCCGCGAGCACGCGGGCATCTCGATCAAGCCCATCTCGGTGGAGGGCACCCGGCGGGTCGTGACGTACGCCTTCGACTACGCCGTGGAGAACGGGCGGTCCAAGGTGACCGCGGTCCACAAGGCCAACATCATGAAGCACACCGACGGCCTCTGGCTCGCCGTCGCCACCGAGGTGGCGCAGGGCTACCCGGACATCGAGTTCGAGGAGCGGATCGTCGACAACATGTGCATGCAGCTGGTGCAGAAGCCCGAGCTGTACGACGTGATCGTGCTCCCCAACCTCTACGGGGACATCCTCAGTGACCTTGGCGCCGGCCTCGTGGGCGGCCTCGGCGTCGCCCCGGGCGCCAACATCGGCACCCACGCCGCCCTGTTCGAGCCCACCCACGGCAGCGCGCCGAAGTACGCGGGGCTCAACAAGGTCAACCCCATCGCCATGATGCTCTCGGGCGTCATGATGCTGAGGCACCTGAAGGAGCAGTCGGCCGCCGACCGCATGGAGGGCGCCATCGCCGACATCATCCGCGAGGGCCGCTCGGTGACCTACGACATGAAGCCGCACCGGGACGACCCGACGGCCGTGGGCACCTCCGAGGTCGCCGACGCCATCATCGAGAAGCTCAAGGTCACTGCGTGAGCACCGCCAAGGCGCCGCTGCGGGTGGCCGTCACGGGCGCGGCCGGACAGATCGGCTACAGCATCCTCCCCCGCATCGCGGCGGGTGAGGCGTTCGGGGTGGACCAGCCGGTCATCCTCCAGCTCCTGGAGATCCCGGTCGACGCGGTCCAGGAGGCGCTCCGGGGCGTCGCCATGGAGCTCGACGACTGCGCGTTCCCGCTGCTGCGCGGCCTGGTGCTCACCGGTGACCCCCGCGTGGCGTTCGCCGACGCCGACTGGGCCATCCTCGTGGGCAGCAAGCCCCGCGGGCCGGGGATGGAGCGCGCCGACCTGCTGAAGGACAACGGCAGGATCTTCGTGGAGCAGGGCCGGGCGATCGACGAGGTCGCCTCGGCCGATGCCCGCGTGGTGGTGGTGGGCAACCCCTGCAACACCAACTGCATGATCGCCGCCTCGCAGGCCTCCCGGCTCGGCCCGGAGCGCTTCACGGCGATGACCCGCCTCGACCAGAACCGGGCCCGGACCCAGCTCGCGCAGAAGGCCGGCGTGCCCGTCACCGAGGTCGAGGACATCATCATCTTCGGCAACCACTCGCCCACGATGTTCGCCGACTTCACCAACGCCCGCATCTCGGGAAGGCCGGCCCGCGAGGTCATCGGAGACGACGCCTGGCTCGAGGGCGAGTTCCTGCCCACCGTCGGCAAGCGCGGCGCGGCCATCATCGCGGCCCGCGGCCTGTCGTCGGCCGCCTCGGCCGCCAACGCGGCCCTCGACCACGTGCGCTCGCTGCACACCCCCGGCGACACGATCCACTCGGTGGCCGTCCAATCGGACGGCGGCTACGGCTTCGACGAGGGGGTCTGGGCGTCGGTGCCGGTGCGCACCACGGCGCCGGGCACCTACGAGGTCGTGCGCGAGGGCTTCGAGCACGACGAGTTCGCGAAGCTCAAGATCGCCGCGACCAACGCCGAGCTGGTCGAGGAGCGGGCCACCGTCAGCGAGATGCTGGGTTAAGGCCACGCCGCGATGGTCACCCTTCACGGGGTGGCCCCGCGGCGGTGCGCGAGGTGTAATGGCGGCGATGTCCCGTCTGCGATCGCTGGGGTGGGCGCTCGCGCTGTGCGCGCTGGTCATCGCGGGTCCGGCGGCCGCGTCGGCCCAGGCCCTGACCGTCTCGTCCTGGTCGGCCCCGGAGCGCCTCGGCCCGGATCGGAACGGCAACGGGTTGGTGGACCTGCCCTCCACCCCCGCGGAGGTGACCCCGGCGAGCCGGCCGATCGACGTCACGCTCGCGGATCCGGACGCGCCCTCGTGCGCCGGGCGCACGTATGCGTGGACCATCGACGGCGCTCCGGCCACCGCGACCCGGCTCCGGGCGTGCACCTTCCGGCTCCCCTTCCCGGCGCTCGGGCAGTACCTCGTCCGGGTGGCGCCGTCCGGCGCGCCTGCGACCGCCGCCCAGGTGTCCGTGCAGGTGCGGGACCTGCTGATCGTGTCCCTCGGAGACTCGGTCGCATCGGGTGAGGGCAACATCGACCGGACCGGGCGGTGGAACGACCGGCGCTGCCACCGCTCCGCGCGGGCCGGCCCCGTGCTCGCCGCGCGGCAGCTCGAGCTCGCCGACCCGCAGACCTCGGTGACGCTGGTCGACCTGGCCTGCTCGGGCGCCGGCATCGACTCCGGGGTGCTGCGCCCCTTCGGAGGGGCCGAGTCCGGGCCCGCGCCGGTGCCGGCGCAGATCGCGGCCGCGCGCGGGCTGACCGCCGGGCGCGCGATCGACGCGGTCGTGGTCTCGGCCGGCGCCAACGACATCGGCTTCTCCCGCATCGCCCGGGACTGCTACCTCAACACCCACTGCGACACGCTGCCCTTCGAGGCGTCGGTCGCCGGTCGCATCGCCGCCCTCGGCGGCTCCTTCGCGGTCCTCGCCTCGTGCCTGGGCGCCGGCGGCGGCCCGGCGTGCCCGGCCGGGGCGCCGCTCGACGTGGCGCCCGACCGGATCCTGCTCACCGAGTACCACGACCCGGTGCACCAGAGCCCCGGCGTGGTCTGCAACCGCCCCGGGCCCCTCGAGCCGCCCTTCATCACCCGGGCCGAGGCGACCTGGGCCTTCAACCGCGTGATCGTGCCGCTGAACGGGGCGGTCGCGTCCGCCGCGGGCGCGGCGGGCTGGGGGCTCGTCGGCGGCATCCAGAGCGACTTCCTGGACCACGGGTACTGCCACGCCGGCGGCGCCCGGTGGGTCCAGATCGTGAGCATCTCGCTGATCGGCCAGGGATCGGTCGCGGGCGCCCTCCATCCCAACCGGTCCGGCCACCAGCGCTCGTTCTGCCCCCGGATCGCCACGGCCCTGGCCACCCGCCTCGGCGTCGCGGGCGCGGTCCCGCCTCCGCAGTCCTGCCCGAGCTTCGACGACCTCTTCCCGGCCGTCTGACCCGCTCGGCTACTTGCCGAGGCGCTTCCGGATCATGCGGCCGCCGAACGCCCCGGCCACCGCGCCCACGGCCGCCGACAGGAGGATCACCCAGATCAGCGAGATGTCGGACGAGAAGAACACGAACGACACGTGCACCTGGTGGCTGTTCTCCACGATGAACACCAGCGCGATGCTGGCCACCAGGACCACGCCGCCGACCATGGCGATCTGACGCACCTGACGTTCGTCGAGCCCCTCCCGGTCGCCCCCGCCCGGGGGCCTGTCCGGTTCGCTCACGGCCCTAGGCTCGTACGAGGGCGGCGCGGAAGACCGCCCCGAGCCGCTCCATCCCCTCCTCGATCTCGGAGGGGCTCACGCCGCTGTAGGCCAGCCTCAGCGTCCGCTCGCCGCCCTCGAGCACGCAGTCGCTGCCCTTGACGTAGGAGATCCCGGCGGCGGCCGCGTCGTCGAAGAGGTCGTCGGCCGACAGGCCCTCCGGGAGGGTGAGCCAGCAGAAGAACCCGCCCTGCGGCGGCACGCACCGGGTTCCCTCCGGCAGGTGGCGCAGGCCGGCGATCATGGCGTCGCGGCGCTCGCGCATGAGCTCGGTCACGCGGGCGACGTTGCCGGGCAGGTGGCCGCCGTCGATGAGCGCGTGAACCGCTCCCTGGGCGAGGAGGGCGGGGGAGATGTAGGTGCGCGACGCCGCCGCGGCCAGGCGGGCGGAGACGTCCGGCGGGGCCACCAGGTAGCCCACCCGCAGCCCGGGGGCGACGGTCTTCGAGAACGACGAGGTGAAGATCACCCGCTCCAGCCCCGCCGTCTCGAACAGGCCCGGCAGCGCCTCGCCCTCGAAGCGCAGCCGGCCGTAGGGGTCGTCCTCCAGCACGAGGATCCCGAAGCGCTCGCACACCTCGGTCAGGGCGGCGCGCTTGGCGGCCGAGAGGGTGGCGCCGGACGGGTTCTGGAAGTTGGGGATCGTGTAGAGCAGCCGCGGGACCCGGCCCTCGGCGCAGGCCGCCTCCAGCGCCGCCACGTCCATCCCGTCGTCCTCCACGGGGATCGGCAGCACCTCCATGTCGTGCAGGCGCAGCTGCAACAGGGCGCGGTCGTAGGTGGGCGCCTCCACCGCCACCAGGTCGCCGGGCTCGAGCAGCGTCTCCAGCAGGAAGACGAAGCCCTGGAGCGACCCGTTGGTGATGAAGACGTCGCCCGCCGGCACGCCGTGCTCGGCCGCGAGCAGCTCCCGCAGGGGCGGGTAGCCCTGGCCGGTGCCGTAGGACAGCAGCCGCACGCCATCGGCCGCGAGAGCCGTGCGCGTGCAGTCGGCGACGAGATCGGCCGCGAGAGCCTCCGGGCACGGTGCACCCCGGGCGAAGGAGATCGGCGACGACACGGCCGGGGAGTCTAGTGGACCTGCCCCCGCGCAGGCCGCGCGGCGTCACCCGCGCGGGGGCGGCTCAGTTGACGGTGCGCGCGCGCGCGGCCCGTACCCGGGCGGCCCTGCGCTGAGCGGCCTTGCGGAGCGTGGCCTTGTTCGCGATGCAGAAGTTGCTGATGCCGAGCGGCTTCTTCGTGAAGCGGGTGCCCAGGTAGGGCCAGACGCGCCACACGTAGCAGGTCGCCGGGCGGGTGCGCCGGAACGGCACGCGGTACTGGAGCGCCCGCGGGAAGGTCGAGAACACCTTGGCCACGCGCGCCTTGCCGTTCGTGCGCTTGATCACCCGGAAGAGCTGGACGTTGTAGAGCGTGGTGGCGCGCGGGCCCGCGGTCCATCGCAGCACCGGCCGGCGGGTCGGAACCGTGATGCCTCTGCGCGGCTTCAGGCGCCTGTGGTTCGTGGTGGGCAGCGACAGCTTGGTGCCGGCCTGGAGGCCGCTCGGCCCGATGATCGAGAACGGGTCGACCGCGAGGGGCGACGTGTTGCCGGCCCGGTCGGTCTGGCTGATCTGGAACGTGTAGGGCCCGGGCGTCAGCGGGGCCAGCGTCAGCGACAGGTCCTTGGTGGAGTCGCCCCGCACCACACCGCCGCCGGCGCCGATCACCTTCCAGGTGAAGGTGGCGTGCACCTCGCCGCGCCACGTGAACGACGGGGTGATGTCCTTGCTGCCGCTGATCGGCCGCGTGTCGATCACCGGAGGCGACGGCGGGGTGGTGTCGATCGTGAAGGTGTAGGTCGCCTCCTGGCTCTCGACGCCGGCGGCGCTCACTTGCCTGACGCGGAAGGTGTAGCTGCCCTGCCCGAGACTGCCTGTCGTCGCCTGGGTCGAGGCGCCCGAGCCCTGTTGGATCGGGTTGTCGGCGCCGGCCGGGATGACCGCCCAGTTGTAGCTCGGCGCGGAGCCGACCCAGGAGAAGGCGGGCGTGGTGTCGTTGGTGAACTCACCGGGGCCGGCGGTGAACGTGGCCGGCGGGGGGGCGTTCGGGCCGATCACGAACACGCGGTTGCCGGACACCCTGGCGGGGTTGCCCGCCGTGTCGAAGGCGCGCACGAACCACGTGATGTCCTCGTTCAGAGGCAGGGCCGGGGGCGAGACGCCGCCGTCACCGAACACCGCGTCGGTCGACTTCGGCCCGGTGGTCCTGGCGATGACCCGGTCGGCCCCGTCGTAGTGCGCCACCACCTCGTAGCGGGCCGTGCCCGAGTGCGCGTCGATGGCCTCGATCCAGACGAACTTCGGCGCGGCCGCGACGATCGCGTCGTTGGTCGGGCTCGAGAGCCCGAACGGGGCCGGCGGATCGCTGTCCACCAGGACCTGGGGCGCGCTCGCCGGCAATGAGACGTTTCCGACGTTGTCACTGACCGTCACGGCGGGGGTCGCCGGGTAGCTCCCCGACGCCGTGAAGGTCTGGTCAGCCGGGCACGGTGTCGCTGGGCTGAGGCCAGAGCCGCCGGTGTCGGCGCATGTCCAATTGCGCGTGGCCTGCCGGAACCACCCCGCAGCGTTGGGCCCGGTGGTCGTGACGCTGATCGTCGGCGCGACCTGATCAACGAGGATCGCCACGGAGCCATAGGGCCCCGGAACCTCGCCGAGGACGGGATCGCTCTCGACCGCCCGCACCTTGAAGTAGTGAGTGCCCGTCGCAAGGGGCACGGCCACCGATCCCGGGGCCGCGCCCAGAGAAGTCGCCGGCTCGGCGTCAGGAGTGGCCACGAGGCCGCCCTCGTAGCGCACGATGGCGTTGAGGAGGATGTCGGTCGGCTGCGACTCTCCCCAGGCGAAGGTCCCCGATGCCGCGTTCGTCGGGGTGACGGTGGGCGGAACGAGCGAAACGGCCGG
>JAXIPH010000283.1:0-10309 GCA_045403035.1 Thermoleophilia bacterium
CGCGCCGGTCACGGCGGCGTCCCCGAACGGCATGGCGGTCGGCTCCAGGATGTGCACGGCCTCGCCGCCCATCCGCCCCAGGAGCAGCTCGCGCACGAGCCGCCCGTAGTTGGTGTCCAACCACTCGGACGAGGTGATGAAGGCGCCGCGATCGCCCGTCCGGGCCCGCGTCGCGGTGGCCAGGAAGAAGTGGACGTGCAACCCGGCGAGCTGGCTCGCCTCGAGCCCGTGCGCCCGCGCCGTGAGCGTGAGCCACTCCTTCCAGGCGGGAGCGATCTGGTGGTGGCGCACGTAGGGCGGGTTGCCCAGGTAGAGGGTGCTCGCGCCGTCGGAGGCCCCGGCCGGGAGCGCCCGGTAGTCGGCGGCCTCCACGCGGGCCCGCCCGGCGAGCCCCGCCGCCGCCAGGTGGCCGCGGCAGCAGATGGCCGCCACCGGGTCCAGCTCCACCGCGAGGACGCGGGCTTGCGGGAAGCGGCGCCCGGCGGCCACCGCGAAGCGGCCCGAGCCGGCGCCCGGGTCGACCACGCGCCCCGGGGGGGAGTCGTCCGCGGCCCAGGCGACCATCGACTCGACGATGGCGGGCGGCGTGTAGGTCGCCCCGTCCGGGCGTCGCCGCTCGGGGCTGCGCAACCGGCAGAACGCCTCCCCCAGGGGGTCGGCGCCCTCGGCGATGAGCGCGCGGACCTCGCGCAGGGCCGGGTCGCGGGGCGCGCGGGGGCCCAAATCCCGCACGAGCGCCGACTCGCGCTCGGACCACCCGGGGACGCCGAGGGCCCCCAGGGCGAGCGCCAGCCCGACCAGCCCGGACTCCGAGGCGAGCGGGCTCGCGGGGTCGGGATCGGGCACGAACGGAGTGTATGGCGGCCCGCGGACGCCGCCGGTGTGCCCTCCGCCGCGACTAGACTCCGCGGGTCGACCAGGGGGACTCGATGCGGTGGCGCAGGACCGGAACGGATGACTCTGGGCTCGAGGACCGTCGTGGCCAGAGCCCCCGCGGCGGGATGCAGTTCCCGGGCGGGGCCATGGGGAAGGGCGCGGGCGGCCTCGGCATCGTCGGCGTCATCGTGGTCCTGCTGGTCGCCTTCCTGGGCGGGTCGGGCGGCGGGTTCAACATCCCCAGCGCCGGCCTCGACCAGTTGCCGACGCAGCCGGCGGCCACCGAGAACGAGGTGGCGAACGGCCCCGATCCCGACGCGAACCTGAAGGCTTTCGTGGCGTTCGTGGTGCGCGACGTGCAGGACTCGTGGGAGACGAGCTTCGCCGCCGCCGGGAAGCAGTACCGGCGCACGGTGCTCGTGCTCTTCACGGGCGGGGTCAACACCGCGTGCGGCTCGGCCTCGTCCGCCGTCGGGCCGTTCTACTGCCCGGCGGATCTCAAGGTGTACCTCGACCTCGGTTTCTTCCGGGAGCTGCGGGACCGCTTCGGCGCCCCGGGCGACTTCGCCCAGGCCTACGTGATCGCCCACGAGTTCGGGCACCACGTGCAGAACCTGCTGGGCATCTCCACGGAGGTGAGCCAGGAGCAGCGCCGCGACCCGGGCAGCGCGAACGAGCTCTCGGTACGGCTGGAGCTGCAGGCCGACTGCCTCGCGGGTGTCTGGGCGCACTCCGCGTACCAGGACAACCTGCTGGAGGAGGGCGATCTGGAGGAGGGCCTCGCCGCCGCGGCCGCGGTTGGTGACGACCGCCTGCAGCAGCAGGCGGGGGGATCCGTCGACCGGGACAGCTTCACCCACGGGAGCTCCGCGCAGCGCACCGAATGGTTCATGCGCGGCTTCGAGGGCGGCGAGGTGTCGTCCTGCGACACCTTCTCGGGCGACGTCTAGCCTTCCCCGGATGGCGAGCATCGCCGAGCTGATCGCGGCCGGGCGCACCTGGTCGCTGGAGTTCTTCCCACCCCGGGATCCCGAGGCCGAGGCCCGCTTCCGGGCGTCCCTGGGCGACTTCGCCGACCTGGGCCCGTCCTTCGCGTCGGTCACCTACGGCGCGCTTGGGTCCACCCGCGACCGCACCCGCGACCTGGTGGTGGGGATGAACGCCGACTTCGGCTTCCCCACGATGCCCCACCTCACCTGCATCGGCCACACGCGCGCGGAGGTGGCCGATCTGCTCGACGCCTACGCCCGAGCCGGCGTACGCGACATCCTGGCGCTCGGGGGGGATCCTCCGGCGGACGGCTCGGAGCTGGGCGACTTCCGCCACGCGATCGAGCTGGTGGAGCTGGTGAAGGCGCACCCGGCCGGCTTCACGGTGGGCGTGGCCGCGCACCCCGAGCTCCACCCGCGCTCGCCCGACCGCGCGAGCGACCGGCGGCACCTGGCCGACAAGCTGAGCCTGGCGGACTTCGCCATCACCCAGTTCTTCTTCCGGGTGGACGACTACTCGCGGATGCGGGACGAGCTGGCCGCCCTGGGATGCCACCGGCCCGTCCTGCCGGGGGTGATGCCCTTCGTGAGCGCCGCCGGCCTCACGCGTATGGCCGACATGAACGGGACCGCGATCCCCCCCGAGCTGGCGCGGCGCCTGGAGCCGCTGGCCGGCGACGCCGACGCGGTCACGGCGGTGGGCGTCGAGGTGGCGGCCGGCCTCTGCGAGCGCTTGATCGCCGCCGGGGCGCCCGGCATCCACCTCTACACACTCAACCGCACGGGCCCCGTGCGGCGGGTGTGGGCGGAGCTGGGCCTGCAGCGGGTCGCCTGAGGGCCGATGGCGCCCGGCGCCCTCGACCTGCTCGTCGTCCACGACGACGGGCTGGGGATGCGGTTCGGCGGCGACCACCCGACCGACGCGCGGCGCCACCAGCTGGCCGTTGCCCTGTGCGCCGAGGCCGGGCTGCTCGACCGTCCCGGTGTGCGCCGGGAGCCGGGGCCCCCGCCGCTCGACGACAAGGGGTTGGCCCGCGTGTTCGCCCCGGCCTTCATCCGCGCCGTGCGCCGGTACAGCGCGAGCCCGGTTCTGGCCGCGGCGCCCGAGGCGCGCCAGTGGGGCATCGGCGGTGACAACAACGCCTACGAAGGGATGCACGAGGACTCGGCGCGCGCCTGCTCGGCCTGTGCCCGGGGGGCGCAGGCGGTGGCCTCGGGCGAGGCCCGGCGCGCCCTGGTTCCCTCCGGGGGCGCCCACCATGGCCTGGCCAACCAGGCCATGGGCTTCGGGATCTACAACGAGACGGCGATCGCGGTGCAGACGTTCCTGGACGCCGGCCTGGAGCGGGTCGCCTACATCGACGTCGACGTCCACCACGGCAACGGCACCCAGTGGATCTTCTACGACGACCCGCGGGTCCTGACGGTGTCCGTGCACGAGAGCGGGCGCTTCCTGTTCCCCGGCTCCGGCTTCGCGGCGGAGACCGGGGGCGCCGCGGCCCCGGGCAGCGCGGCCAACGTGGCCCTGCCGCCGTTCTGCGGGGACGAGCCCTACGAGCGCGCGATCGAGGAGGTGGTGCTGCCCGTGGTGCGGGCCTTCGCGCCGCAGGCGATCGTGAGCCAGAACGGCGTCGACCACCACCACGCCGACCCGCTGGCCCACATGCTCACCACGATCCCGTTCTACCCCCGCCTGTGGCGCCTGCTGCGCGAGCTGGCCGACGATGTCTGCGACGGCCGCTGGGTGGCGCTCGGCGGCGGGGGCTACGACCCGTGCACCGCTCCGCCGCGCGCGTGGGCGCTGCTCGCGGCCGAGATGGCGGGCGCGCGGGTGGGCGGCGACGTGCCGGAGAGCTGGCGCGCGCGGGCCGTGCGCGCCGGCTGCCCCGAGCCGCCCCCCGGCTGGCTCGACGACCCCGGGCCCCTGGCCGACGCCGACCGCGACCGGCGCGCCGGCGACGAGGCCCGGGTCGCGATCGACCAGAGCCGCACCGCCCTGCGCCGCTTCTGGCCCGTCTGAGTGACCGTGGCGGGCGCCGGTGTGCAAGGCTCGCGCCGGACGATGCCCGTCATCTACGTCACCGGCCACCGGAACCCGGACACCGACTCGATCGCCTCCGCCATCGGCTACGCCGAGCTGCGCCAGCGGCTCGACCCGGGCGAGCAGTACGTGCCGGCCCGGTTGGGCGACGTGAACGCCCAGACCGCCTGGGCGCTGGAGCGGGCGGGGGTGGAGGCCCCCGAGGCCCTGCCCCACATCATGCTGCGGGCACGCGACGTGATGCGCCCGACGTTCGCGGCGGCGGACCACAACGCCTCGCTGCGCGACGTGGGCCTGGCGATGGCCAAGGGCGACCTCGACCTGATCCCCATCGTGGACGACGACGGAGCGATCGCCGGGCAGGTCACGGCCCGCGACCTGGCCCGGCGCTACGTCAAGGAGTCCGGGGAGCCGTCGAGCTTCGCCGACCGGCCGGTGTCGGTGGACCTGATCGTGGAGGTGCTCGGGGGCGAGCTCCTGGTGCGCCCCGAGCGAACGCTGAACGGCCGGCTGTGGGCCGTGACGGTGGACGTCGAGAGCATGGGCGCCACGATGGGCCCGAACGACATCGTGGTGATCGGCGCCCGCGCCGACGCGGTGCGCCGGGCGATCGAGATCGGCATCGCGCTGATCGTGACCCCCTACGAGCAGCGGCCAGGGCCCGAGGTGCTGGAGCTGGCGCGTCGGACGGGCACGGGCGTCGTGCTGTCGCCGCTCGACTCCTACGTCACCGGCCGCATGGTGTCCCAGTCGGTGCCGGTGCGCGAGGTGATGAGCCGCGACCCGCTGACCGTGGAGCCCGACGACCTGCTGTCGGACATCGCGGAGCGGATCAAGGACGTGGACTACAACGCCGCCATCGCGGTGGACGACGACGGCCGGCCGGTGGGCCTGGTGAGCCGCGCCGACCTGGTCAACCCGCGCCCCCGCCGCGTGCTGCTGGTGGACCACGGCGAGCAGGCGCAGAGCGTGCTCGGCGTGGAGCAGGCGCACATCGTGGAGATCCTCGACCACCACCACATCGGATCGATCGAGACGACCTTCCCGGTGGCGGCGACCTTCGACCCGGTGGGCAGCACCGCGACTCTGGTGGTGGAGCGCTTCCGCTCGCACGGCCGCGAGCCGCGCCGCCCGACGGCGACGATGCTGCTGGCGGCGGTGCTCTCGGACACGGTCATCCTCAGCTCACCCACGGCCACGGAGCGCGATCGCCAGGTGGTGCGCTACCTCGAGGAGCTGCTCGAGCTGGACGCCCACGAGTTCGGCATCGAGATGTTCGAGGCGTCCTCCGACGTGGGCGACGTCTCCGCGTCGGAGATCGTGCGGCGCGACTCCAAGGAGTACGAGGGGCGCGCGGGGCGGCGGATCAGCATCGCCCAGATCGAGACCGTCGGCCGCCTCGCGGGTCGCCGCCCCGAGCTGTTGGCCGAGCTCGAGCGCGTGCGCCAGGAGTCCGGCTACGCGCTCTTCGCCCTGATGATCACCGACATCGTCGCGAAGGGCACCGAGCTGCTCGTGGCGGGGGACACCGCCCTGGTCGCGCGCGCCTTCGACGTGCCCGCCGTGAACGGGGTCCTCGACCTGCCGGGCGTGATGAGCCGCAAGAAGCAGGTGGCGCCGGCGCTGCTCGCGGCCGTGTAGCGGACAGAGGCTGAGAGGCTCCGGCCGGCGCCGGAGCCCTCTCAGCCACGACTACGCGGTCCGGCGCTTCAGCGTCGCCGCGCCCAGCGCCAGCGCCGCCAGGATGGCGCCCCCGAGGATCACGAGATCCCGGGCGAACTCCGATCCCAGCGCCCCGTCGCCGCTCACCAGCGCGAGCGCGTCGTAGGCGTAGGTGAGCGGCAGGGCGTAGGAGATGCCCTCCAGCCACCCGGCCATCTCGTCGCGCGCCACGAAGAGGCCGCACAAGAGGAGCTGCGGCAGCACGATGGCGGGCATGAACTGCACGGCCTGGAACTCGGTGGTGGCGAAGGCGCTGACGAACAGCCCCAGCGACATCCCGAGCAGTGCGTTGCCCAGCGCGATCGCGATCAGGATCCACGGCGAGCGGGCCGTGTCGAGGTCCAGCGGTCCCAGCGCCAGGGCGGCGAGCAGCGCGGTCTGCACGACGGCGAGGAGGCCGAACGCCAGCGCGTAGCCGGCCAGCAGGTCCAGCTTCCCCACCGGCATGCTCATGAGCCGCTCGAGCGTGCCCGTCGAGCGCTCGCGGAGCATGGCGATGGAGGCGACGACGAACATGACGATGAAGGGCACCAGCCCGATCAGCGGCGGGCCGATGCGCTGGAAGGTCTCCGGCTGTCCGTCGAAGGCGTAGCGCAGGATCGTCAGCAGCACCAAGGGCACCACCAGGAGCAGCGCCAGCGTGCGCGGGTCGCGGCGGAGCTGCGCCAACACCCGGGCCGCGGTTGCGAGGGTCACACGGGCCGTCATCGGGGGACCTCCTCCGTCTCGATCTCGGCCTCGACCAGGCGCAGGAACGCCTCGCCCAGGTCATCGCAACCCGTTCGCTGGCGCACCGCGCCGGGCGTGTCCGCCGCCACCAGACGGCCCTCCCGCATCAGCAGGAGCAGGTCGCACTCGGCGGCCTCGTCCATGACGTGGCTGGACACCAGGATCGTGGTGCCACCCTCCGCCAAGGTGTGGAAGCTGGTCCACAGATCGCGACGCAGGAGGGGGTCGAGGCCGACGGTGGGCTCGTCCAGTACCAGCAAATCGGGACGCCCGAGAAGGGCGACCGCCAGCGAGGCACGCGAGCGCTGTCCGCCCGAGATGCGGCCCGCCACGCGATCGGCCTGGGCCGTCAGGCCCACCGTCTCGAGAACCGCGTCGACCTCCGTTGCGGGGGTGCCCAGCACGCGCGCGAAATAGCGCAGGTTCTCGCGCACCGTCAGGTCGCCGTACACCGACGGAGCCTGGGTGACGTAGCCCACCCGCCGGCGCAGCGGGGGGCTGCCGGCCGGGAGTCCCAGGACGGTCACCTCGCCCGATTGCACCACCTGGGTGCCCACGATCGCCCGCATCAGGGTGCTCTTGCCGCACCCGCTTGGGCCGAGCAGCCCGGTCACGCTGCCCTTCGGAACCGCAAGCGACAGCCCGGGCAGGACGATGACGCCCCCCCGGACCACCCGCAGGTCGCTCACCTCGATCGCCGTCTCCATCAGGGCCTCCCCCAATTGCTAGTAATCACTACCATAAGGTAGTAAGCACTTGCTATCTTGTCAACGGCAAGCGAGAAAGGCGACCGTATGTCCCCACCAGCCCCCCCGGCGACCCGGCGGCCCCGTGTGCCCGGGCCCGAGCGCCGGGCCCTGATCCTGCGCGCCGCCCGCGAGGCGTTCGCCCGCGACGGCTTCCACGGCGCGGGCACGGCGGCCATCGCCCGCGCGGCGGGGTGCTCGGAGGCGGTGCTCTACCGGCACTTCCCCTCCAAGAAGGCGCTCTTGCTGGCGGCCCTGGAGCAGGAGGTGAGCGGCCGCATGGCAACCGGGCGCGCCATGGCGCCGCCCGCCGGCACGGATCCGCAGGCCGGTCTGCCCGAGACCCTCGACGCCCGGCTGCACGACCCGGAGATGACCACCACCGCCCGCCTGATCCTCCTGGCGATCGGGATGACCGGCGACCCCGAGGTGAGCGACGCGGTGGTGGGCGCCTTCGGGAACGTGCGCCGCCCGCTGGGCGCCGCCCTCGAGGCGGGCCAGGCCTCCGGCTCGGTGCGTTCGGACCTCGACCCGGAGCTCCTCACCTGGCTCTGGCACGGGCTGTTCCTGGTGGCCGCGGTCCGCAACGGCATCCGCGACGATGGCACGGCGCTCGCCGCCGTGGACGCGGCGCGCCTTCTTGCGGACCTGACCGGACCGGGGACGGGATAGCCGTCCGCGGTCCGGTCGGGCTCGGCGCTATGCGCCGCCCGCGGGCTGGGGCGGACCCGGCGGCCGGGCCGTCGGCTCCAAGTCCAGCGGCGTGTCGCCGCGGTGCTCGGGAGGCGGATAGCAGGGCTCGATGCGCAGGATCCACGCGGCCCAGACCGGCATCCACCAGTTCCACCGGCCGAGCACGGCCACGAACGCGGGCAGGAGCATGCTCCGCACGACCGTCGCGTCCAGCAGGATGCCGATGGCGAGGGCGGTCGCGAACACCTTGATGTCGGTCCCCGGGCTGGCCGCCAGCGCGATGAACGCCAGAAACAGGATCAGCGAGCCCGCCGTCACCAGGCGCCCGGTGCGGGCGATGCCCGCCACCACCGCGCGCTCGGTCGAACCGTCGCGGTCGTACTCCTCGCGCATGCGGCTGAGGATGAAGATCTCGTAGTCCATCGAGAGCCCGTAGAGGAACGCGAAGACCATCAGCGGGATCCACACCGTCAGCGCACCGGTCGGCTCGATGTCGAAGATCGCCTCGGAGCCGTTGCCCTTCTGCCAGACCCAGACCATGAAGCCCCAGACCGCGCCGATCGAGATGATGTTGAAGAGGATCGCCTTCAGCGGCAGAAGCAGCGAGCGGAAGACGCGCGCGAGCAGGACGAACGTGATCGCGATGATCACCAGCGCCACGTAGATGAAGTTGCCGTAGACGGCGTCGTTGAAGTCGGAGGTGCCCGGGTCGAGGCCGCCTACCAGGATCTCGCCCGGCTGGGAGTCGGCCGCCTCGCGCACGCGCTCGACCGTCGAGGGGCTGTCCGGCTCGCGCGGGAAGACGTCGACGATCGCCGTGTCGCCCCGGCGCCACTGGCCGTCGTCGGGCGCCACGGCGCCGGCCACGCCCTCCACCTCGCGCAGCGCCTGCGCGGTGGCCGTGGGGTCGCCGGCCACCACCACGGCGTCGTAGGGGTTCATCACCCCGGCGCCCAGGCCTGACCCGGTGAGGGCGTCGAGGCCCTCCCGGGCCTGCCCGCTCGACGCCTGCGAGTCGGCGCGCGGATTGCCGGTGGAGAAGTCGACCACCGGGATCAGGAAGATGGCCAGGATCACCAGCGCCAGCCCGCCGATCAGCCAGCGGCGGCGCACGACGAGGCGCCCCCAGGGCACCCAGCCCTGGCCCGTGCTCGCGATCCGGCGGCTGAACCCGATCCGGTCGAGCCGCGGCCCGATCGAGTCGAGGATCACCGGCAGCAGGGTGATCCCCACGAGCACGCTGATCAGCGGGATCAGCATGCCGGCGAACCCCATGCTGCGCAGGAACGGAATCGGCAGCACGGCCAGCGCCAGGAGGCCGATCGCGACCGCGATGCCGCTGATGATCACCGCCTTGCCGGCGTGCTCCATGGACTCGATCACCGAGTCGCGGTTGTCGCGGCCGCCCGCGTGCTCCTCGCGCCAGCGCATCACGATCAGGAGGGCGTAGTCGATCGCGATGCCGAGACCGATCAGGGCGATCAGGAACTGCACGACGACCGAGACCTCGGTCGCCACGGCCAGCGGCCAGAGCACCAGGAAGGTGGTCGGGATGGCGATGGCGGCCATCAGCAGCGGCACCAGGGCCATCAGCGAGCCGAACACGAAGGTGAGCACGATCAGGGCGCCGAGGCCCCCGAGCAGGACCTCCAGCAGCAGGCTCGGCCCCCCGCTCTCGTCGTCGGGGGCGATCAGGGCGTCGAACCCGGTGATCCGGACCGGCGCGCCCGCCACCTCGGTGCCCGCCGCCGCCTCGCGCATGGCGTCGAGGGCCTCTTTGGCGGGCTCGAAGGCGACGGCCTCCGACGGCGGATACCAGACGACGCCGAAGGTGGTGCGGCCGTCCTCGGACACGAAGACCCGGTCGCCGGTCGAGGCGAAGTCGGCGGCCCGCGAGCCGGGCACGGCCGCGGCGATTGCTCCGAACGCGCTCCGGAGCTGGTCGCGCACGCCCGGCGAATCGACGGTCGTGCCCTCGGGAAGCTGCACCACCGGGACCAGCGGCCCCGAGACCCGGTTGCCGCCGTTGCCGTACTGGGCGTAGATGAGCTCGGCCGCATCGGAGCTCTCGCGGCCCGGCAGGTTGAACTCCGTCGACAGCGCGTCCGCCGACGACTGCGTCGCCGCGAACGCGACCACCGCGATCACCAACCAGCTCAGGAGCACGGTCTTCCGATGCCCCAACACCCAGCGCGTGAACGCCCTCATCCTCACCCTCCATCTCGAACGGGACCGGGTATCAAACCATGGCCCTCGGACGGTGGGCGAGGGGCACGGCCGCGGGCAGCCTAGCCCGCGGTCACGGGATCGCGCTTCTCCGTTCCTGCGGTGTTGCGGGCCGGGTCGCCGATGCAACGCCTCTCGGGCGGCGGACGCTCAGGCGGCGGGAGCATCCTCGAGCACGACCGTCAGGTGCAGCCCGGCGAGGGTCAGCATCGTGCGCGGATTCCCGCGGAGGTTCCGCAGGACGAGCCGGCGCCCCCGCGCCACCGCGCCGCGGTGGGCGTCCAGCA
>JAXIPH010000207.1:0-5489 GCA_045403035.1 Thermoleophilia bacterium
GCGGGCCGATCGCCAGCCGGAGTTCACCCAGCTCGACGTGGAGGCCTCGTTCATCGAGCCGGAGGACCTGCAGGAGCTGATCGAACGCGTCCTGGTGGAGTCGTTCGCGGTCGCCGGGATCACCCTGGCCACGCCGTTCCCGCGGCTCACCCACGCCGAGGTCGTGCGCCGTTTCGGCACCGACCGCCCGGACATACGGTACGGCGTCGAGATCCTCGACTGGACCCGGCGGGCGAGGACCTCGGGCTTCGGGGTCCTGGAGGGCGCCGTCGCGGCGGGCGGCGTGGTGCGCGGGCTGGTGGTGCCGGGCGCAGGCGCGCAGGTGAGCCGGAGGGTGGGGGACGACCTGATGGCCGAGGCGCGCGAGCTGGGCGCCAAGGGGCTCGTGTGGGCGGCCGTCGAGGACGGCGGCACCCTGCGCTCGCCGGTCGCCAGGTTCCTCGACGGGCTGGTGGACGACCTCGGCGCCGCCCCCGGGGACCTGATCCTGCTGGTCGCCGACCGGGAGCCGGTGACCCAGGCGGTGCTGGGCGGGCTGCGCAGCCGCCTGGCCGAGCGCCACGGATTGGTGCCCGAGGGGGCGTGGGCGCCCCTGTGGGTGGTCGACTTCCCCCTCGTCGAATGGAACGAGGGCGAGGGCCGGTGGGATTCCGTCCACCACCCCTTCACGGCTCCGCGTCCGGAGGACCTGGGGCGCCTCGAGGACGATCCCGGGTCGGTGCTCTCGCGGGCCTATGACGTGGTCGTCAACGGCCTCGAGATCGGCGGGGGAAGCATCCGCATCCACGACCCCGAGATCCAGGAGCGCGTCCTCGCCGTCATCGGCATGGACGCCGAGGAGGCCGAGACCCGCTTCGGCTTCCTGCTTCGCGCGCTGCGCCTCGGGGCGCCGCCGCACGGCGGTATCGCCTTCGGGCTCGACCGCATCGTGATGCTGCTCGCGGGCGAGCGATCGATCCGGGACGTGATGGCCTTCCCGAAGACGGCGACCGGCTCGGACCCCCTCACCGGCGCGCCCGCTCCGGTGGTGGACGCGCAGCTTCGGGAGTTGGGGGTGCGGTCGGTCCCGTCGCGCGCGAGACGGCGGTCGTGGGATCCGGGGACACCCGGCCCCCTTCCAGAACGCCTCTCCGATGGGGTAGAACCTGCGGTGCGAGGGGCCGGCCACGCCGCTCCCCTGGAGGATCCAGCCGTGACGAAGACCATTCCGCGCCGACGGGCGCACCTGGCGGTCGCCGCGGCGATCGCCCTGCTGGCGTGTGTCCCGGCAATCGCGCAGGCGCAGCGGGCCCCCGCGATCGCGCCCGGGGTCGCCCTCGCCGACGGCATCGCGGCGGGGCCTGACGGCAACGTCTGGTACACGGAGTTCTTCTCGCACCGCATCGGCCGCGTGACGCCGACCGGGAAGATCAAGCGCTTCGGGGAGACCACCCGCGGCCCGGCCGCCATCGTCACCGGCCCCGACGGTGCCCTCTGGTTCACGGAGTACGGCGACCGGATCGGCCGGATCACCACCTCGGGGAAGGTGACCGAGCTGCCGGTTCCCTTCGGCAACTACCGCGGCATCGCGTCCGGCCCCGACGGCCGCCTGTGGTTCGTCGACAAGGACGGCGACAAGGTGCTGGCCATCACGACCGCCGGCGCCGTCAGCGTGATCCCCCTCCAGATGGGGAGCACGCCGCAGGACATCGTCGCGGGCCCCGACGGGAACCTCTGGGTCACGCTCTACAGCCGCCAGGTCATCGCCCGGGTCACCCCCGCCGGTCAGGTGAGCGAGTTTCCGCTGCCGTCCGGAGCCGGCAATCCCGCGGGGATCACGGTCGGCCCGGACGGGGCGCTGTGGTTCGCGGAGTCCACCGCCGCGCGGATCGGCCGCGTGACCACGGCCGGTGTCGTGACGGAGATCCCGCTGCCGGGGGCGCCGCGCGGAGGTTTCGGGATCGCCACGGGCCCCGACGGCGCCCTCTGGATCGCGGAGCAGGGCGCGAACCGCATCGGCCGCTTCACCACGACCGGGTCCTTCTCGGAGATCGCCGTCCCGACCGCGGGCGCCAAGCCCACCAAGATCGTCGCCGGGCCGACGGGCGTGCTGTGGTTCACCGAGAACGGACGCGACAAGATCGGCCAGGTCGGGCCCGCCGCCATCGCTTCGGGCATCAGCCCGATCCGCGAGTTCGCCTATGACGCCACGCCCCCGGTCGTCAAGCTGAGGGTCGCGCGCTCCTCCTCGGGGGTCCTGCCGCTGCGGGTCCGCTGCTCGGAGAAGTGCTCGGTGCTGGCCGAGCTCGTGGCCGGACCCGCGGTGGCCCGCAAGCTTGGGGTCGCGGGGGCGCGGTCTCCCGTCGTCCTGGGCAGCACCGCGAAGGGGCTGGCGCGCACGCGGGGCCTGTCCGTGCGCGCGAAGAAGGCCGCCGTCCGGCGACGCCTGGCCGCGCCCAGCCGTACGTCGCTGCTCCTGCGGGTGACCGTGCGGGACGGCCAGTCCAACCCGGTCATCATCCGCAAGGCCGTCCGCCTCTAGGGGCGTCAAGAGGGGCGCCGGAACTGCTCCTGGGGGGCAGACCGCGGCGGCGCCCCCGGCGCCCGTGGATCCATGCGCTTTCTCGGCGGCTCAAAAGGCCTGGGAGAGCGCCTTCCTCAAGTCCTACCGAAGAGGCGGCGGGCGTCGTGGCGCAGCTCGGGGGCCAGGGTCACGCGGGCCTCGACGCGGCCGGCCGCCCCCCAGGCGACGCGCACGAGCCGGCGGTCCTCCAGATCGCCCAGGGCGGCCATCACCTCGAGCAGCCCGGGGCGGTCGTCGTCCAGCCCCAGCTCCGTCGCGACGGCGGCGATCGGCACGGTCACCTCGCCGTCGTCCGCGGCGCCCTCCTCGAGCCACCGCATCACCAGCAACATCTCCAGGCGCTGCCCGGTCTCCTCACCCGACACGCGCCCAGGGTACCGCGCGTGGGTCGCGCGATGGGCCGGGAGCGTCAGCCGGAGGGGGGCCGCTGGGACTCCACGCGCTCGGTCACCAGCAGGGAGCCGGCGTGGGTCGCGAGCCAGATCACGTGGTGGGTCGGGGTGGTGCCGGCGGCGGTCACCACGACGCCCGTGAGACGGCCCGTGAGCGCATCCAGGCAGGCGTCGAGCACGGCCTGCTGGCCCGGCTCCAGCGGCGGGAGGTGGGGTGAGAGCGTGTACGTGGGGGGCGGGGCCGGAACGATCACCAGATGCTCCCGGAAGCGGGGTGGAGACGTACCTCGCACATGTGGTTCGGGCGAGGGCGCGACCTGGATCACCCTCCTCTTCGGCAGGTTCTCGATCCGGGACGAGGAGTGGGGTCGCGCGGGGGTCGGCAGGCGGTTAAACTCGCCCGACCCTGCCTTGTGCGCGACCGGCTCATTCTCTTGAGCCAACACGAGTGATAAGGGAAGCGGCGTCGGGTCCGCGCAGAATCTTGCCGGTCCGCCTGCCTCCCCACCTGCCATCGCAGGTTCAAGTCACCGGCCGGAGCGGCAAGGCGGGGTCAGGAACCGGGCGATGCTAGCCTGCCGCGGTGCCGCCCTACCCCCGTGAGGCGATGCGCCACCTGGCGTCCCCCACCGGCGCGGGCGCCATGGAGGGCGCCGACGCGGTGGGAGAGTCCGGCAGTGGGACCTGCGGCGACATGGTCCGCGTGTTCCTGGCCCTGCGGGGCGGGCGCGTCCACGACGCGCGCTTCCAGGCCTTCGGATGCGGGGCCGTCACCGCGGCGGCCAGCGCCGCCTGCCGGCGCTTGGGCGGGGCGAGCATCGAGACGGCCCTGAGGCTGTCGGCCGACGAGCTCGACCAGGACCTGGGAGGCCTGGGCGCGGCCCGGCGCCACGGCCCGGAGACCGTCGAGGACGCCGTCGCGCGGGCGCTCGAGTCCTGGCATTCGGAGCGCCTGGGGGCGGTCGGGGTGCCGCTGCGCGGCGAACGCGTGGCCGTGGCCATGAGCGGGGGCGTCGACAGCGCGCTGGCGGCCATGCTGCTGCGCGACGCCGGCCTCGACGTCGTGGGCGTGACGATGCGCCTGTGGCACGACCCCGGAGCCGCCGCGGCCGAGCGCTCCTGCTGCTCGCCGGAGACCGTGCGGCTGGCCCGGGCGAGCGCCCGCGCCCTCGGGATCCCGCACCTCACCCTCGACGTGGCCCAGCCCTTCCGCGAGGCCGTGGTGGAGGACTTCATCGCGGGCTACCGGGCGGGGCGCACGCCGAACCCCTGCGTCACCTGCAACGGCCGACTGCGCTTCCGGGCGCTCGCGGACGCCGCTGCGCTCCTGGGCGCGCGCCGCCTGGCCACCGGCCACTACGCGCGCGTGGAGCACCCCCTCGGGGGACCGCCGGCCCTGGCGCGCGCGGCCGACCGGGACAAGGACCAGAGCTACATGCTCTCCATGCTCGACCGCGCCACGCTCGATCGGCTGGTGTTCCCCCTGGGCGACCTGCGCAAGGACGACGTGCGCACGCGGGCCCGGGCGGCGGGGCTACCGGCGGCGGACGCCGTGGAGAGCCAGGAGGTCTGCTTCGTGGGGGAGGGGGGCTACGGGCCCTTCCTGGAGCGCGCGGCAGGCCTGGCGCCCCGCCCGGGCCCCATCGAGGACGAGGGCGGCCGGCGCCTGGGCATGCACCGGGGCTATTGGCTGTTCACGGTGGGCCAGCGGCGGGGGATCGGGATCGCCGGCGCCGAACCCCTCTACGTGCTCGCAACCGATCCCGTCCGCAACGCCGTGACCGTGGGGCCCCGCGAGAGCCTGGCCACGCGCGAGCTCGTTCTCGACCCCGTGCGGGTCCACCTGCCCCTGGACGGCGCGCCCCTCGAGGTCAGGGTCCGCTACCGGGGGCGGCCGCTGCCGGGGAGGGCCCGCGCGGAGCCTGCCGGCCTGCGCGTGAGCCTCGACGAGCCCGCCGACGGGGTGGCCGCGGGCCAGACCGCCGCGCTGTACCGGGATCACCGGCTCGTCGCCGCGGGTACGATCGCACCGAATCGGTCGAGGCAGAGTCGTCTATCCGAGGGGATGCACTAGTGGAGTGGTCCGATGTCCTGAAGCTCGCGCTCTCGATCTTCCTGATCGCAACCGGGCTCGGGCTCTCGTACCTGTTCCTCCGCATGGCGGGGGTCTTCGGCCGTCTCGGGGTCTCGGTGACCCGCCTCACCGACGAGGTGGTGCCGATCCTGAACAAGGCCCAGACGACGGTCGACGGCGTCAACCTGGAGCTTGCCCGCGTCGACGAGATCATGAAGACGGCCGTGGGGGCGACCAAGGGCGCCGAGAAGACGGTCCAGACCGTCTCGAGCGCCGTCACCAGCCCGGTTCGGAAGCTGAGTGGCTTCGCCGCCGGCGCCCGGGAGGCCGTGGCGACCCTGCGCGCGCGGCGCGCCGCGGACGCGGCGGGCCGCGCACCGCAACCCCCGCCCCCCGAGGGCCCGACGGGCGGGCCGCCACCCCCGCCGCCCGCGGGAGACCTGCCCCCCGCGCCGGCCAC
>JAXIPH010000161.1:0-5166 GCA_045403035.1 Thermoleophilia bacterium
GGGGGGCACGACCTGGTGGTGCTCGGATCCCGCGGTCGCGGCCGCATGTCGACCTTCACGCTCGGCTCGACGGGGGCGTACGTCCACTTCCACTCGTCCGCCGCCATGCTGGTGGTGCACCCGGACCCGGAGGAGGACGCGGCGGACGGACTCCCCGCGGATTAGTCTGGACGGACGGCGTCCCCGATCCTGGAGGAGACGATGGCCGACGAGACGGTCCACGAGGTGCGGGTCCACCTCACGCGCGAGAACCCCCCGATCCGAAAGGCCACCCTGGAGATGACCGGGGACGAGGTTCTGTTCGGCACGCCCGGGTGGCAGGGGGACCACTACGGCTTCGCGCCGGGCTCGGTGGAGGAGCACCCGGGCACCCTCGACTACCTGGTCGCGTCGGTCGCCGGATGCCTGATCGGCACGTTCGGCGGGGCGCTGCGGGTCCGCAAGGTCCCGAACACCGGCGGCGCCCTGACCGCCGACGCGCTCGGCGAGGTGGTGGTCGACCCCGACGGGGTGCTGCGGCTGCGCAAGATCGTCGTGACCTACCGCCTGCGCGCGCCGGAGGACAAGCGCCCTGCCGCCGAGCGCGCGCTGGCGCACCACGCGGCCCACTGCCCCAACGCCCGGTCCGTGGCCGCGGCCATCGAGATCGTGACCGAGATGGACTTCGTGCCGGCCGGCGAGCGGGCGAGCGCCCCCGCCTGAGGGGGGTGCGGCCCGGGGCGCCCGCGCGCCCCGGCGCCGCCCGTCGGTCAGGCCGTCGTGATCAGCCGCTCGCGCTCGGCGCTCTCGGCGTCGACCAGGGCCTTGACCACCGCCTGGTCCACGTCGGCGACGATGATCTCCCCGACCTCCTCGTAGGTGTTCTCGAAGAGGCCGCGCTTGCGCATGCTCTCCGCCGCGCGCTGGTTGTCCTGCGTCGGCGTGAGGTAGTGGATGGCCGCCGCCTTGTAGCGGTGGATCAGGAACAGGTGCAGCAGCGTCATCAGCCGCTTGCGGCGCAGGTTCGTGTCGAAGGTGTTCTGGTCGCGCACCGACAGGATCACGCGGCCGCGACGGTCCTGGATCGTGTTGAAGATGATGTTGGCGAGCTTGTCGCCCTCCGGGCCCACCACGGTCAGCTCGAGCAGCTCCGAGCCGGCCGTGTGGGGCCTCAGGGAGACGCCGAGCGGCCCGGCGATGCCGTTGTGCTCGGCCCACTGGGCCAGCCAGCCGGCCAGGACCTTCGGCGGCACCTCGGTCTGCACCAGGTGCTGGCTCTGGGTGGAGCCCTCGCCCATGGCCTTGGTGGTGGCCGTCTGGCCCGTCAGGGCCATCAGGCCCGCGTCCGCGCGGGGCCCGCCCACCAGGGTCTGGGGCGTGCGGTACGGCGACTCCAGCAGCCGGAACTTCCGCTGCAGGCGCGCCAGCGCGAGCATGCCGTCCTCCTTCAGGGCGGTCGTGAACTCCTCCGCCGCGAGGCCGTCGATCTGGTGGCCGCCGTAGGTCATGAAGTTGAAGACGAAGCCCATCTTGCCGAGCTCGGCCGGGAACTCGCGCATCTCGTCGTCGCTCATGCCGGTCGTGTCCCAGTTGAAGGACGGCGACAGGTTGTAGGCGAGCATCTTGTCGGGGAAGACGGCGTGGATCGCGTCGGCGAACTCCTTCGCGTCGGCCAGGTCCGCCGTCTTGGTCTCCATCCACAGCAGGTCGGCGAAGGGGGAGGCGGCCAGCGACTTGGCGATGGCGTAGGGGATGCCGCCCTGGATCTGGTAGTAGCCCTCCGGGGTCTGGGCGAGCTCGGCGTCCCAGACCACGTCGACGCCCAGCTCCTTCGCCTTGGCCCGGATGTCGTACCAGGAGGCGCGCGAGGCGAACGTGCGCCACTCCGCGACGGTGATGTCCGGAGCCGACTCCTCGTCACCGCGGAAGGCGATCAGCTCGGCCACGGCGTCGCCGAGCGTGAGGAGCCCGGCGTCGGCCTGCCAGGCGGCGAGGAAGGTGTCGGCCACGAGGTCGAGCGTGTCCTCGGCCGAGCCGCCCTCGCCCGCCGCGTGGTTCTTGGCGGCCTCGTCGATGGCGGCGGCGACCCCGCTCTTCTCGAGCCAGACGTCCGCGTCGGCGTACTCCAGGTCGGAGACCGCGTAGACGAGGTGCCCCTTGAGGTCCTCCACGCCCGCCGCGTTCAGACGGCGGATCACGGCCAGGTAGGCGGACTTGTAGGAGGGCACGGACGTGTTGGTGACGCCGAGGACGAAGGGCTGGTCGCGCTCGTCGCCGGCTCCGTCCAGGAGGTTGGCCGCCTCGGCGTCGGTGCGGGCCACGATGATCCCGGCGACGCCCATGATGTCGAGCTGGAAGCGCGCGGCCGAGAGGCGCTTGATCTGCTCGTCCTCCGGCACCAGGACCTTGCCACCCTGGTGCCCGCACTTCTTGGCGCCGGGCTTCTGGTCCTCGATGTGGTATCCGGGGACCCCCGCCTCCACGAACCGGCGGACGAGGTTGCGCACGTGGGCGTCCCCGCCGTGGCCGGTGTCGGCGTCGGCGACGATGAAGGGCCGGAAGTCGATCTCGGGCGTGGCCTCACGCTCCGCCTCGCTCATGCGGGCGCGCGCGAAGACCTGGTTCTTGTCGGCCGTGAGGAGCGCCCGCACCAGGCCGGCGGCCTCGTCGGGCACCTGGCTCAGGGGGTAGCTGGCGAGGTCGGGACCCGGGTCCTCGGTGGTGGAGCCCTTGGCGGAGGTGGCCCAGCCACCGAGGTAGATCCCCTCGATGCCGGCCCGCTTCATCTGCACCGCCTGGCCGGGCGAGTACGGCCCGAAGCTGGTGATCGACCTGCCCTCCGCGAACATCTCCCGCAACCGGTCGTAGAACTGCTCGGCCGCGTCGCGCGCGACCGTGTAGTCCTGCGGCACCGTGCCCCGCTGCTCCGCGATCTGCCGGGCGGTGTGCACGCGGGTCGTGCCCGCGAACCGCTCCGACGCCATCCACTCCCGCAGCCGCTCGACCTCGTCCTCGAAAGCCCCCATCGTGTTCCCTTCCCCCTTGTCGCCGATCCGGACGTGAAGTCTAGACGGCGGCCAAAGGTTTCCGGGAGGGTCGATCAGCCTGGGTCCGGCTTCGCCCGCGCCCACGCCAGCGGGCCCTGGCTCCAACCGCACCCGAGCCGCATGGCGACGTCGATGTCCGCCTCGGCGGCGATGCCCTCCGCCCGGCAGCGCTCGGCCTCGTCGACCGCCGCGCGGTAATAGGCGCCGGCCACGGCGCGGCCGGGGTCGTCCGCGCTCGCCTCGGGCGGCGCGCCCTCGTAGAAGCCGGCGCCGGCCGTGGTGCCCAGGCGCCCGGCGGCCACCTGCGCGGCGATCTGCCCGGCATCGTCGAACCGGTCCCCGTAGGCCGCCCGCAGGTCGCCCCCGACGTGCTCGAGCGTGTCGAGCCCCACCAGGTCCCCGAGGGCGAACGGGCCCATCGGGGCCGGCCCCTCGTCGACCACCGCCCGGTCCGCCGCGGCGCGCTCGCCGCCCACCCGCGCCTGCTCCCGGTAGGCCTCGACCATGGCGCGCACCAGGACGCGGTTCACGAGGAAGCCCGGGCACTCGCGCACGCGCACCGGCGTCTTCCCCACGGCGCGCGCGAGCTCCTCGCCCGCCGCGACGGTGCTCTCGCTCGTCCGCTCGCCCTCGATGACCTCCACCAGCCTCATCACGCTGGCGGGGTTGAAGAAGTGAAGCCCGACCACCAGCTCGGGGCGCGAGGTCTCGCACGCGAGCTCGGTGATCGACAGGCCCGAGGTGTTGGACGCCAGCAGCGCCCCGGGCGGCAGGACGGCGTCGAGACGGCGGAAGACCTCGCGCTTCACGTCGAGGATCTCGGGGACGGCCTCGATCGCCAGGTCGCAGGCGCCGAGGTCGGCGTCGTCGCGCGTGGCCGTGACCCGGCCCAGCATCGCCTCGACCTCGCCGGCCGTCATGCGCCCGCGGGCGACCCGCCGCTCGCCGATGGCGCGCACGTGGGCCACGCCGCGCTCGAGGGCGGTCGCGTCCGTGTCCAGCAGCACCACCTCGAGATCGGCGCCCGCCACCACCTGGGCGATCTCGCTGCCCATGAGCCCGGCCCCCAACACCCCCACTCGCGCGATCACCGCTCGCCCCCCGGTCGGCCCCTCAGGCTGAAGCATGCCCACATGCGCCATGCTGCACGGGAGGCGACGGACGAGGAGCGAGCGATGGCGGGCGATGCACTGATCGTCGAGGCGGCGCGGACCCCGGTGGGCCGGCGCGGCGGGATGCTGGCGGGCTGGCACCCGGCCGACCTGCTGGCGGAGGTGCTGAGCGCCCTGGTCGAGCGGGCCGGCGTCGACCCGGGGGACGTCGACGACGTGATCGTGGGCTGCGTCGACCAGGTGGGCGAGCAGGGCGTGAACGTGGGCCGCAGCGCGGCCCTGGCGGCCGGGTTCCCGGAGACCGTCCCCGCCACCACCATCGACCGCCAGTGCGGGAGCTCTCAGCAGGCCGCGCACTTCGCAGCCCAGGGGATCATGGCCGGGGCCTACGACCTCGTCATCGCCGCGGGCGTGGAGTCGATGACGCGGGTGCCCATGTGGTCGAACATCCCGGACCGGGATGCCGTGTACGGCTCCCGCTTCCGCGAGCGCTACGGCCTGGGGGACGACGGCTTCATCGACCAGGGGCTCTCGGGCGAGATCATCGCCGAGAAGTGGGAGATCACCCGGCCCGAGCTGGACGCGCTGGCGCTGGAGTCCCACCGCCGCGCCGCGCAGGCCACGGCGGCGGGCCGCTTCCACGACGAGATCGTGCCCATCCGCGTGCGGCGCGACGACGGCGAGAAGACGGTCACCGCCGACGAGGGGATCCGCCCGAGCACGAGCCTCGAGGCCCTCGCGGCCCTGAAGCCGGTGTTCCGTGAGGACGGCCGCCTCACCGCCGGCAACTCCTCGCAGATCAGCGACGGCGCCGGGGCGCTCCTGATCGCCTCCGAATCTGCCGCGGCGCGCCTCGGGCTGCGGCCGATCGCCCGCTTCCACTCCTTCGCCCTGGCCGGGGTCGACCCCGTCGAGATGCTGTCCGGCCCCATCCCGGCCACGCGCAAGGTGCTCGACCGCGCGGGCCTCGAGCTGGACGACATCGAGCTGGCCGAGGTCAACGAGGCGTTCGCCTCGGTGCCGCTGGC